>NZ_JBEXSI010000006.1:0-184516 GCF_040613515.1 Streptomyces sp. NPDC006261 | reverse complement strand
GGTGGCGGGCCGGGGGGGGGGCCCGGGGGGGGGGGGGGGGGGCCCGCCCCCCCCCGCCCGGTCCACCAGCAACGTCAGCGCTCGTACGGCGACGGCGCGCGGGGGTGGTCGACGCCTACCCCCTACCAGCCCGACCGATTCGCCGACGCTGTCCGATGTGCCTTCTGCGGCTGCCTACCCGCCGAAGTCCCTTGACCGGGCGTCGCCGCCTCCGTGTCACGGTCCCGGCCGATGTCGCCTCCTGCGCCGGACGGGACAGTCGCGCGTCGTCGAACCGGGCGGGCCGGAAGTGCGGTTGGCCGCCTCCAGCATGGATCCGCGGCTGACGGCAAGGATCACGTCGACCGGCGCTCAGCGCCACCTGGATCACACACGACGCAGGCACGCCACGGTCGGGTGGGGCCGGTTGGTCCGGCATGAACCGGGAGGGGCAGCGCACCTCGCACCAGCGACGGCGCTGCGCACCCGGGGGTCGCGGGGTCGGACATGAGTTGGCTGCGGTCCGGTGTGATCTCCGAGGACTTCGCGGCGGAGATGTTCGAGCCTTTCGCGCGGGCGGACCAGCGGCGGTGGGGCGGGGTCTATCTGCGGGGCCTGCTGCTGGACGGCGGGCGCAAATCGGTGGAGCCGATGGCCGCCCGCCTGGGCGAGGAGGAGAACCGGCAGGCGCTGGCCCGCTTCGTCACTTCCAGCCCGTGGGATGCGGCGCATGTGCGGGCCCGGCCGGCCTGGCGCATGCAGCCGGTCATCAAACCCACCGCGCTGGTCATCGATGACACCGGGTCCCACATCAGGCCCGACCGTCTCCCCGGCCCACTCCCCTTGGACCAACGAGTCCGGCCCCACCGCCAACGCGGCGGGGTCAGAACCCGACATCTTCATCAGTCTTCTAGCAGTCCCCGATGTTCTTGACCAGGAGCTCGAAGGCCAGGTCGTCGCGGAGCGGGAGACCGAAGCGCTCGTCGCCGTACGGGAAGGGCGTGAGCTGCCCCGTACGCCGGTAGCCGCGCCGCTCGTACCAGGCGATCAGGTCCTCGCGCGCCGAGATCACCGTCATGTGCATCTCGGCCACGCCCCAGCTCTCCCGGGCCGTGCGCTCCGCCTCGGCGATGATCACCTTGCCCAGGCCCCCGCCCTGGGCTCCGGGGCGGACAGCGAACATCCCGAAGTACGCTGCCCCGCCGCGGTGTTCGAGCTGGCAGCAGGCGATCAGCCCGCCGTCGCGCTCGACCGCCAGCAGCCGGCCCCCGGGAGCGTTGATGACCGCCCGCACGCCCTCCTCGTCGGTCCGCTGCCCCTCCAGGAGATCGGCCTCGGTGGTCCAGCCGGTGCGGCTGGAGTCGCCGCGGTAGGCGGACTCGATGAGGGCCACCAGCGCCGGCGCGTCCGCGTCGGTCGCGTCGCGGAAGGTCAGGCGGGCCGAGCCGGGGGGCGTGGCGGTGTCCATGGTCGCTCCGTTCTCTGCTGCTCTGCGTGCCGTGCACGCGTCCGGGTCGAGAGTAACGCGACCCGGAGCGCCCCTTCCGGGCCCCGGCGCACCCCCTTCACGCCCCTGCGCGCCGGGTTCGGCGGCCGGGGCCTGGGCATCGACTAGAGCGGTGCCGTACGTCGCTGTACGTCCGCGGGGGAGGTTCGTGTGCACGGAGGGGTCCTGGCCGGCTGGCTGATGGTGGCGTTGTGCGCGGTGAGCGGTGCCTACTGCCTGCTGCGCACCCGCACCGGCACCCCGCAGGAGCGCAGCACCGCGCGCGGCGAGGCGCTGATGGGCTTCGGGATGGCGGCGATGGCCGTACCTGCCGCGGTGCTGGCGCTCCCGGAGTGGGCCTGGGCGGTGTACGGAGCCGTGTTCGGTGCCGCCGCTCTGCGGGCCCTCTGGTCGGCCCGGCGCGGCGCCCGCCATCTGCACCACCTGGTCGGGTCGCTGGCGATGGTCTACATGGCCGTGACGATGGCTCCGGGGACGGCGGGTGCAGGCTGGCACGCCGGGCACGGAGCGGCGGCGGGAGGCGCCGGTGGCATCCCCCTGCTGACGGGGGTGCTCCTCTTCTACTACGCGCTGTACGTGCTCCGCTCCGCCGGGCACCTCATACCGGCGGAGACAGGCGTGGCGAGCTTCGCCGGCGGCAGCACGGAGGGCGTCGTACGCCGCGGCGGAGGTGGCGTCGTGATCGGTGCTGAGCACGGCGGAACCGAGCTGACGATGGCCTGCCGGCTCACGATGGGTATCGCCATGTTCGCCATGCTTCTCACTCTGTGAGACGGATCGCGAGACAAGAGGCTTCCGAGCAGTGGTCTGCGTCACTTGCCGGGCGCAGCCGTACCCGCTGGTCGCCCGCCCCTCATAGGCTGGCGCCATGCTGGTCTCCCTCGCGCTGCTGCTGCTCGGTGCACTGACCGCTCTGGTGACCCCGCGCCTGATGGCCCGGGCCCGGTGGCCGGAGCGCGAGCCGGTGGTGGCGCTGTGGGTGTGGCAGTGCGTGGTGGCCGGGGTGCTCGTGTCGTTCGCGCTCTCCATGACGTTCAGCGCGGCCGCCGCCTGGCAGGCGGTGCGCGGCCATGTCTTCGCCCCCGCTCCGCACGCCGTGGTCGAGGCGTACGCCCTGGCCGCGTACGGCCCCTGGTCGGCGGTCATCGCGGTGCTGCTGGCGCTGGGCGGTCTGTGGAGCGGCGCGATGCTCCTGCGGGAGATCCGGCGCGCACGGCGGCGCCGCAAGCAGCGCCGGTCGGAACTGCTGGTCCGCTCCCCGCTGCTGCCGGGCGAGGAGCCCGGCGCCGACCGTCTCGTGGTGCTGGAGGGCGAGCGCCCGGACGCCTGGTGGCTGCCCGGCTCGGCGCCGCAGCTCGTCATCACCACCGCCGCCCTCGGGCGACTGAAGGGCCGTCAGCTGGATGCCGTGCTCGCCCATGAGCAGGGCCACGCGCAGGCCCGGCACGACTGGCTGCTGCACTGCTCCTCGGCGCTGGCCATCGGCTTCCCGCAGATCCCGGTGTTCGCCGCCTTCCGCGACGAGATGCACCGGCTCGTCGAACTGGCGGCCGACGACGTGGCCTCGCGCCGCTTCGGCCGGCTGACGACCGCGCTCGCCCTCGTCGGACTCAACGAGGACCGCGGGGTCTTCGGCCCCTGCCCCACCCCGGACGCCCAAGTCCCTCTGCGCGTCAACCGGTTGCTGGCCCCGGTCGACCGGCTGACGGCGGGCCGCCGGCTGCGCCTGACGGCGGCGGCCGCACTGGTCCCGGTCGTCCCGCTCGTGGTGGCCTTCGTTCCGGGACTCCGCGCTCTGGGTTAGCGGGACAGCCCGGCGCTCTGGGTCGGCCGGGCGGATCGGGACTCACCACGCTTGCCCGGGCGGATCGGGACTCACCACGGCAGATTGACCGTCCGGGCCGGAACTCACCGCTCCGCCTTGGCCACGCGGCCGGAACTCCGCGCTCCGGGTTGGCCACCCGGCGGTGGCGTCCGCGAGTATCACCCCCATGCACTCCCCCCACATCACCTGGACGGACCGCTCCCCCCGCCCCGCGGCCGCCCTGGCCGCGGGAACAGCGGGCATCGCCCTGTTCGCGGTACTGCTCGCCCTGGTCGCGGCGCAGTGGCCGCCCCTGATGGCCCTGGACCGTGCGGTAGCCGATTCCCTGCACCGGCAAGCGGTGGCCGAGCCGGGGCTGGTCCGAGCCAACCGTGTCCTGACGGACTGGTTCTGGGACCCGTGGACGATGCGTGCGCTGGTCGCGGTGGCCGCTGTGGCCCTGTGGTGGCGCGGCGCCCGGCTGCTCGCCCTCTGGGTGGCCGCGGCCAGTCTGTTCGGCTCCCTCCTGCAGCAGGGCCTGAAGGCCGCGCTGGACCGCGAGCGCCCCCGCTGGCCGGACCCGGTGGATACGGCCCACTTCGCGGCCTTCCCCTCCGGGCACGCCATGACGGCGGTGGTGAGCTGCGGGCTGCTCCTGTGGCTTCTGCGGCTGTACGGAGCGGGGCCGGCACTGTGGGCCGCTGCGGTGGCCGTGGCGGTGGTCTCGGTGATCGGGGTGGCGGTGACCCGGGTGTACCTGGGGGTGCACTGGCTGACCGATGTGGTGGGCGGGGCACTGCTGGGGGCGGCGGTGGTCGCGTTCGCCGTCGCCGGATACGGATACGGATACGGATACGCCTGGAGCCTGCCCCGCCGGGCGCCGGAGCCCGGAGTGTGACCGATATCCCGCCCCGAACCCCCGCCCTGTGAGGGATATCCCGTCCCGCAAGGGGTCGGATCACCGGATCGGGGCCGTAGCCTTGTATGCATGTCCCCGATGTCGTCGTCGTCCGTTTCCGCACGCTCCGCCACAGAAGTCAACGCGGCCATCCGCGGCCTGTGGCAGCGCTCGGGCGGCTACCTGTCCCCGCAGGACGAGGCGGAGTACCAACGTCTGCTGGTGGAGTGGGCCGCCGCGACCAGCGGCAACGCCCGCACCGCCGTCTGAGCCCGGCACCGGAGCCGCTCTCCGGGAGACGCGCCTGACTCCGGCGATCCCCCGCGTCGCCGGATCCAGGCGCGGCATACAGCATGTCCCGGCCCGGCTCATCGGTCAATGAACAATCTGCGGCGCCCGCACGCGCACCCCCATGCACACCCACGCGCGGGGCCGGCGTCCGCCGGGCGGGAAGAACCGCCCGGCGGACGCCGGCCCTGTGAGTGCGGGACGAACCGAAGACCTCTCCTGCCGACGGATCAGCGGGCGAAGTAGTCCGGCTGCGTCTGCACGTTGAGCTCGTCCAGCTCGACCCGGTCGGCCGGGTCGGTGCGCTTGTCGTTCAGCTTCAGCACGTCGAAGCCCTTGGCGATGTCGCTGGAGTAGATGTAGCCGTTGTAGTAGTACGCAGACCAGGGGCCGGCCGTTGTGACCTGGCCGAGCGTGACCGGGCCGCGCTCGAAGAAGGCGATCTCCTTCGGCTCGGCCGAGTCGGTGAAGTCCCACACGGAGATGCCGCCCTGGTACCAGGCCTGGACCATGAGGTCGCGGCCCTTCACCGGGATGATCGAGCCGTTGTGGGCGACGCAGACCTCGACGTCGGCCTGGTGGCGGTCGATCTTGAAGTAGCTGCGGAAGACCAGCTTGCGCTTGTCGCCCTTGCCCACGATGTCGTAGATGCCGTCGGCACCCCGCTTGGGCCCGATCTCCTCGTTGCAGGTGGCCGCCCCGCCGCCGCCGAGCTCGTCGGTGAAGACGACCTTGCTGGCACCCTGGTTGAAGGTGGCCGAGTGCCAGAACGCGAAGTTCACGTTGTCCTGGACCCGGTCGATGATCTTCGGGCGCTCCGGGTCCTTGATGGAGAACAGCAGGCCGTCACCCATGCAGGCACCGGCGGCCAGGTCCTTGGAGGGGAGGACCGTGATGTCGTGACAGCCCGTCGTCTTGGAGACGCCCGGGTTCTCGGGCGCTCCCGGGTTGCCGCCGTCCGGGAAGAGGTTCGAGAACTTGACGAGCTTGGCCTTCTGGGGCGCCTTCAGCGGCACCTTGATGATGGAGATGCCGTCGTGCGGCGGCTGGCAGTCGGGGAACGTCTCGTTCGGCGAGTACGAGGAGACGTAGATGTAGATGTTCTTCCTGCCGTCCGGCACGAGCGTGTGGGTGTGCGAGCCGCAGGCGGTCTCGACAGCCGCGATGTACCGGGGGTGGCGCTTGTTGCTGATGTCGAAGATCTTCATGCCCTCCCAGGAGGACTTCTCCGAGGCGGGCTGGGTGGTGCTGGAGCAGGAGTCGTCGCTGCGCGAGGAGTCGGTGGACAGGAACAGCAGGTTCCCGGAGACCGAGATGTCGTTCTGCGCGCCGGGGCAGAGGACCTCGGAGACCGTCTTCGGCTTCTTCGGGTTGCTGATGTCGTAGATGACGAAGCCGTCGTAGTTGCCGACGTAGGCGTACTTGCCCTGGAACGCGAGGTCCGTGTTGGTGCCCTTGAGGGCGCCCTTCGGGACGTTCGTCAGGTGCTTGATGTTCGAGCTGTGGACGATCTCGTCCACGCCGGGTATGTCACCGCTGCGGATCGCGGCTCGGGCTTCGGCCTGCTGACTGGTGGTCACGGAGCCGCGTTCGACCGGGGCGTCGCCCGGGTCGGGCGTCGCTGCCGCGGGTGCGGCCGTCAGCAGCGCGGCGAAGAGCCCGGCTGCGGCTGCTGCCACGCCCAGACGTCTGCGCCGCACGCGGGTGGTGTGCAACGAGATCACTGCGTCCTCCCTTGTATCCGTTCGGGGTTCGAACGGTTCACGGACCCCGGCAGTATCGTCCCTCGCGTGTACACATCAACAGATGGCAACAGAGACGTAATGAAATTTTTGATCTTTGCCCCCGCGCGCGCGTGCTAGGAACGGTCTGCAACACACTCATGTGACACAGGAGGTCGCCGTGTTGATCCACCGTCCGTCCACCCGTCCGCGCGCAACCGTCCTCGCGGCGGCGGTGGTTGCCGCCGTTCTCGCCCTGGGCGGCTGCGACGGCGATGGCGACGCAACGAAACCGGCCGCGGGCAAGGACACAGGTCCCGGCGTGGTGGCCCCCGGCAGACCGGGCGAGCCCGCCCGGACGCTCACCCCCGAGGAGGCGGCGAAGGAGGCGAGCAGGGACACGGCGAACTCCGCCGACTTCCGTTACGCGCAGATGATGATCGAGCACCACGCGCAGGCCCTCGTGATGACCGAACTCGCCCTGGACCGGGCCTCGGCCACGCCGGTGAAGAGGCTCGCCGAGCGCATATCGGCAGGCCAGAAGCCGGAGATCGGCGCGATGGAGGGTTGGCTGAAGAAAAACGGTGGCGAGGACCGCAAGCAGCCCCACGACCATGACGGGATGCCCGGTATGGCGACCGAGGCACAGCTGAAGGAGTTGCGCGCGGCGAAGGGCAAGGCCTTCGACGAACTCTTCCTGGAGCTGATGATCACCCATCACCAGGGGGCGATCACCATGGCCACGGAGGCCCTCTCCGAGGGGAACGACGTGTTCGTCGAGGAGATGGCGAGCGATGTCGTCGCCCAGCAGACGGTGGAGATCAACCGGATGCGCACGATGATGACGTGAGCGAGGCGCCGTCCCCGCGCCCCGGCCCGGTGAGTGAGCGCCGGCCGGGTACCTGACCGCCGGACCGAGTGACCTGACCGCGGACCTCCCGCCTTCGGGCCGTCGGTGCGATGCTGGAAAGCACCCTCAGGGAAGAGGTGCGCCGTGCTCCGTGTCGCCGTCGTCGGTTCCGGCCCCAGCGGGGTCTACACCGCCCAGGCCCTGCTGAACCAGTCGCTCGTGCCCGAGGTCCGCGTGCATGTCCTGGACCGGCTGCCCACCCCGTACGGCCTGGTCCGGTACGGGGTCGCCCCCGACCACGAGAAGATCAAGTCGCTCCAGAACAGCCTGCGGGCCGTCCTGGAGGACGAGCGGGTCACCTTCGTCGGCCATGTGCAGATCGGCGGGGCGGACGGCGTCCCCCCGGCCTGTCTGGCGGAGCTGTACCACGCGGTCGTCTACTGCGTCGGGGCCGCCGCCGACCGCCCGCTGGCGGTCCCGGGCGAGGATCTGCCGGGGAGCTGGTCCGCCACCCGGTTCGTCTCCTGGTACAGCGCCCACCCGGACATCGCCCCCGACGGCTTCGCGCTGCATGCCCGCTCGGCCGTGGTGATCGGGGTCGGCAACGTGGCGGTCGACGTGGCCCGGATCCTGGCGCGCGGCGCCGACGAACTGCGCACCACCGATGTGCCGAGGGCCGCGCTCGGGGTACTCGCCGGCAGCCGGGTGCGCGAGGTGCACATCGCGGGCCGGCGCGGCCCCTCCCAGGCCCGGTTCACCACCAAGGAGCTGCGGGAGCTGGGGGCGCTGCCCGGGGCGCGGGTCGTCGTCGACCCGGCGGAGCTGGCCATGGACCCGGCGTACGCGGCCCAGGAAGGGCTGCCGTTGCCCGCCGTGGTGCGGCGGAACCTGGAGGTGCTGCGTGGCTGGTCGGCGCAGCGGGAGCCCGCGGTGTCCGATGCCGTACGCCGGATCCGCCTGCGGTTCTTCCTGCGGCCGGCCGAGCTGCTGGAGCGCGGCGGCCGGGTGGCCGGGGTGCGGTTCGCGCGTACGGCTCCGGACGGTGCCGGGGGTGTACAGGACACCGGTGCGTACGAGGACGTCGAGGCCCAGCTCGTGCTGCGGGCCGTCGGCTACCGCGGGGTGGAGCTGCCCGGCCTGCCCTTCGACCCGGTGCGCGGGACGGTGCCGCACGCCGCGGGGCGGGTCCTGCGGGACGGGGCGCCCTCGCCCGGTGAGTATGTGGCGGGGTGGATCAAGCGGGGGCCGACCGGGGTGATCGGTTCGAACCGGTCCTGCGCCAAGGAGACCGTCGCCTCGCTGATCGAGGACGCGCCTCTGCTCGTCCGCCGGCCGGCCGCGGAGGATCCGTTGGCCGTGCTGCGGGCGTGGGGGCTGCGGCCGGTGGAGTGGGACGGCTGGCTGTCGATCGAGCGCGCGGAGGCGGCCCTGGGGCGTTCGCTGGGGCGGGGCCCGGTGAAGATCCCCGACTGGCAGGGGCTGCTGGCGGCGGCCCGGGGCGAGGAGGGGTGAAACCCTCCAGCCTCACTCCGGGCCGGGCGGCGAAGGCCCCCTGCGTCACTCCCGGGTCGCCACCACCAGGCGGGCGCGCGGGGAGCCGTCGGGGCGCTGTCCCAGGTCTGTCAGGGCCATCAGCCGCACGCTGAACCCGGCGTCGGTGAGGTCGTCGAGCACGTCGGAGAGCCGGAACGTGCGGTAGTACATGATGAACTTCGGGCGCCACGCGGCGTTCCGCACCCGCATCGCCGCGTCGAAGCCGAGCAACGACCAGTAGGCGCGCGACCCCACGGCCGGCGGGGCGCCGATCGGGAAGACGAACCGGCCGCCCGGCCGGAGCGATCCGTACACCTCGGCGAAGAGCCCGAAGCGGTCCGCGGGCAGGAAATGGCCGAACGCGCCGATGCTCAGGGCCAGATCGAAGGCCGGGGCGAACGGAAGCGCCAGGGCGTCAGCCCGTACCCAGTCGGCCACCGGACCGCCGTCCATGAAGGGGAGCGCCGCACGGGCCTCGGCGAGCATGCCCGCGCTGAAGTCGACCCCGGCCACCCGCTCCCGGCACACCTGCCGCAGCACGCCCACGCCCGCGCCGGTCCCGCAGCAGACGTCGAGGCCGGTGCCGAAGGGGCCGAGCGGCTCCAGCGCCCGGGTGACGCTGTCGAGGACCCGGTCCGGGGTCCGGTAGGGCGTGTGGTCGAACTTCGGGGCGAGGAGGTCGTAGCCGCGCTCGGTCGACGAGAGCGCCTGGACGGCCAGTTCGCGGAGCGTGGGTCCCTGTTTGGTGAACATCGCGGCCAGCCTATCCAGGGGAAACGCGGGCCGGAGACCGAAGTCGCCGCTCCTGACGGCAGGATGGCGGCCGGACCTGCGGGCGGAGGCCTCAGCGGTTGCCGGGCAGCCGGCGCCTGAGGGTCATCGCGGTGTTGACGTCGTAACTCTGGTTCCAGGTACGGCCCGCGCCGGACTTCCAGGTGACATGGGCCGTGGACCCGTCGGTCCGTACGCCGTCCACGGTCATGGCCCGCTCGCCGTCCCGCACGTCACCGCGGCGCAGCTCGCCCGCCGGGACCGTGACCGGACCATCGGCGGGCGCGTTCTCCGTCTCCTCGGCCGCCCGGACCAGCGCGGCCGCCAGCTCCCGGGCGGCGGCCGGGGTGCACGACCAGCGCAGCTCGCCCGCCGGGGGCGTCAGCGTCACGGAGACACGGGGATCGGCTCCGGCGTCCCCCGGGATCACCGCGACCCGCACGTCACGACCGTCGGCGTCCGTGGTCCCGCTGCCCATCGTCTGCTCCTCGCGCCCGGTCCGGTGATGTGTGTGCCGCTCCAGCATCTCAGCTGAGCCGCGGACCGCTGACCAGGATAATTCGGTTGTGCGGCACTTCTGTCGCCCGTAGTTTCATCCCCTGTGAATCCTTCGCTGCGCACCGACCGCCTGCGGCTCACCCCTTACACGCCCGCCGACGAGGAGCAGTTCGTCGCCCTGTTCCAGGACGCCTCGGTCTCCCGGTGGATGGGCGACGGGCCTTCCACGGAGGCCGAGGACCGGGCTCTCTTCGGCCGGATCTTCACCAAGGTCTACGCCGAGAACCGTTTCGAGGTCTGGTCGGTCAAGGTCGGCGGCCAGCTCGTGGGGCACGCCGAGATCAAGCCGACCGAGGCCTCTGGCGGGCACGAGATCATCTACGCGCTCGCCCCCGGGGCCTGGGGCCGTGGCCTCGGTACGGAGCTGGCGCTCGCTCTCGTCGGGCACGGGTTCGACACCCTCGGACTGACCGAGGTGCACGCGACGGTGGCCGCCGAGAACGCCGCCTCGCTGGCCGTGCTGGGCCGGATCGGCTTCGTTCATGTCAGGGACATCCAGGAGGACGACGGCAGCACCACGAGGCTGCTGACCTGCCCGCGTGCGTCCGCGCCCGCCCAGCGCGCGGCGCGGACCGCACAGGCTCGGACAGCACAGGCGTAGACCGCACAGGCGTACACCGCGCGGGCTCGGACCGCACGGGCGTAGACCGCGCGGGCTCGGACCGCACAGGCTCAGGCCCGGTCGACATCCAGGCGGCCGCACATCCCGATTGGCCCCCGCTCCACCGGCTTCGCCCGTGCCCCCGCGCCCCCGCCAGATGGTCCCCCCGCCGCGCCCCAGGGCGTCGAGCTGGGCGGCGGTCGCGGCGGCACCCCGCTCCGAGCGGGCGCGCCACTCCTCGACGCGGCGCCGAACGAGGGCGACGGCGGCGCGGTGGAACGCGGAGAGAGGCTCCGGATCGCCCGCGCCGGCCCCGTCGCGCAGGGCGAGGAACGCCTCCACGGTGAGGTCGCGGCGGGCGCGGGCGGCGCGTTCCCGCTCGGCCTCCGTGCCGTCCGGAGGCAGCACGGCCGCCGCGCCGTCGACATCCGGGCCGGCGAGGAGGGCGGGCGGCAGCGTGAGGACGGCGTCACCGGCCTCGGGCAGCCCGCTGTTCCGCATGAGCACGACGACCCGCAGCCCGTACTCGTGCACCAGCCGGTGGATGGTGCCGGCGTGAACCGGACGGGCGCCCCGGGCGCCAGGGGCGTCTGCCGGAACCCGGTAGCGGTGAGGGTCTTTGCGGAGCCGGTGCCGCCGACCACCGCGTACCCCTGGGAGCAGGTGACGCGCAGGTGCGGGGTGCCGCCGCGCAGACCGTCGGCGGCGGGCCAGTCGTAGACGGTCAGGTGCGAGACGGCGACGGCGACGGCGCCGGGCAGTGCGTCGAAGGTCGCCGCGGGTGCTCCAGGGCCTCCGGGCCCACCAGGAGACTGCAAGCGCTTTCTGGAGCGCGTGAACGTCAGGTCCGCCGCCGGACGACGGTCAAGGGAGCCGTCGCCGCGAGGTACGGGCGAGGGCCGGTGACCGGGCGCGCCGGAGCGTCCGCGAGCCGCTGTCGGTGGGCGGGTGCAGACTGACTCCCATCCGGCACAACGGCGTATCGGGAGGTCTCCGCCATGACCGAAGTACTCCTCACCGTGGGCACTCGCAAAGGTCTCTTCATCGGCCGCAGGCGCGAGGGGAACTGGAAGATCGAGGGGCCGCACTTCAACGCGCAGGCGATCTATTCGGTCGCCGTGGATACCCGGGGGGCCACGCCCCGGCTGCTGGCGGGCGGTGACAGCGCGCACTGGGGGCCGTCCGTCTTCCACTCCGACGACCTGGGCGAGAGCTGGGTCGAGCCGCGGCATCCCGCGGTGAGGTTCCCCGAGTTCACCGGGGCGTCGCTGGAGCGGGTCTGGCAGTTGCAGCCCGCCGGTCCCGAGGCGCCGGACGTGGTCTACGCGGGCACCGAGCCGGCCGCGCTGTTCCGTTCCGAGGACCGGGGCGAGTCCTTCGAGCTGGTCCGCCCGCTCTGGGAGCACCCGACGCGCTCCCAGTGGGTGCCCGGCGGCGGCGGGGAGGGGCTGCACACCATCCTCACCGACCGCCGGGACGCCCGTGCGGTGACGGTCGCGGTCTCGACGGCGGGCGTGTTCCGGACGAAGGACGGCGGGGAGAGCTGGGCCCCGGCGAACAGGGGCGTCTCCGCCGTGTTCCTGCCGGATCCGGACCCGGAGTTCGGCCAGTGCGTCCACAAGGTCGCCCGGGACGCGGCCGACCCGGACCGCCTCTACCTCCAGAACCACTGGGGCGTCTTCCGCAGCGACGACGCGGGCGACAGCTGGAGCGACATCGGCGCGGGCCTGCCCTCCGACTTCGGGTTCGCCGCCGTGGCGCACCCGCACCGCGGCGACACGGCGTACGTCTTCCCGATCAACGCCGACGCCGACCGGGTTCCGGCGGAGCACCGCTGCCGGGTCTTCCGCACGAGCGATGCGGGAGGCACCTGGGAGCCGCTCACGGTGGGCCTGCCGGACGAGGAGCACTACGGCACGGTGCTGCGCGACGCGCTCTGCACGGACGACGCGGATCCCGCCGGGATCTACTTCGGCAACCGCAACGGTGAGTTGTACGCGAGCGCGGACGACGGCGACAGCTGGCAGCAGCTCGCCTCGCATCTGCCGGACGTGCTCTGCGTACGGGCGGTGGCCCTCGGCTGAGCAGGGGACGGCCCTCGGCCGAGCAGGGGCGGCGGCCCTCTGCTGACGGCAGTTGATCGGAGTGGTCGTGTCACCAGTAGAGTGCGGCGCGTGGCAGCACGACCGTTGAAGGAAATCATCGAGCCGGGGTGGGCCGACGCCCTCGAACCCGTGGCTGAACGCGTCGCCGCTATGGGCGACTTCCTCCGCGCGGAGATCGCGGCGGGACGTACGTACCTGCCCTCCGGGGCTCATGTACTGCGGGCGTTCCAACAGCCGTTCGAGGAGGTGCGGGTCCTCGTCGTCGGCCAGGATCCGTACCCGACCCCCGGACACGCGATCGGGCTGAGCTTCGCCGTGGCGCCCGATGTCCGGCCGCTGCCGGGCAGCCTGGAGAACATCTTCCGGGAGCTGCACGCGGACCTCGGCCTGCCGCGGCCGTCCAACGGTGACCTCACGCCGTGGACCCGGCAGGGGGTGCTGCTGCTGAACAGGGCGCTGACCACCGCGCCTCGGCGGCCCGCCGCGCACCGGGGCAAGGGCTGGGAAGAGGTGACCGAGCAGGCGATCAAGGCGCTGGTGGCCCGGGGCACGCCGCTGGTGTCGGTCCTGTGGGGGCGTGACGCCCGCAATCTCCGCCCGCAGCTGGGCGGCTTTCCCGCGATCGAGTCCTCGCACCCCTCGCCCATGTCGGCCGACCGCGGGTTCTTCGGCTCGCGCCCGTTCAGCCGCGTCAACGAACTGCTGGAGCGCCAGGGGGCGCAGCCGGTCGACTGGCGTCTGCCGTGACCCACGCCCCGGCCCCTGAGGCGTATGTCCTCGGGGTCGACTCCGGCGGGTCGGGGCTGCGGGTGGCGCTCGGCCGGGTGGGCGCGGACGGGACGCTGTTCGACGCGGACGGGACGCTGTTCACGGCCGTCTGCGCCGAGCCGGTGCGGACGGGGGCCGGAGGGATCGACGCGGCCCATCTGCTGGAACAACTGCTGCCCGCGGCGGCGGGGTTGCTGGAGCGGACCGGTGCCGGGGGCGACTTCCCCGGACAGGTCGCCGCCCTGGCGGTCGGGGCCGCCGGAATGGCCACGCTCGGCGGGCGGTTGCGGGCGGAGCTGCCCGGTGCGCTCGCGGCGGCGCTGGGCGTCCGCCGGATGGCGCTGGCCGCCGATGCGGTGACGGCGTACGCGGGAGCGGTGGGACAGCGTTCCGGGGCGGTCGTCGCGGGCGGCACGGGCATGATCGCCCTCGGTACGGACCTCACGGCGTGGCACCGGGCCGACGGCTGGGGTCATCTTCTGGGTGACAGCGGCGGCGGTGCGTGGATCGGCCGGGCGGGGCTCGACGCGGCGATGCGCGCCCATGACGGGCGGCGAGGCGGCTCCCCCGCCCTGCTGGCCCGGCTGCACGCCGTGTTCGGACCCGCCGAAGGCCTGCCGGGGCTGCTCTACCCGCGCTCCGACCGCCCGGCCGTGCTTGCCTCGTTCGCCCCCGAGGTGGCGGCGTGCGCCGGAGTGGACGAGGTCGCTGCGGGCATTCTGCGGGAGGCGGCCGGCCATATCGCCGAAGCGGCCGCGGCCGTCTGTCCGACGGCCGGCCCCCAGAGCGACGACGACTGTGAAGTAGCCCTGACCGGCGGGCTGTTCCGGATGGGCGAGCTCCTGCTCGGACCGGTGCGCGAGGAGCTGGCGCGGCTGGTCCCCCAGGCCCGCGTAACCACCGGGACGGGCGATCCGCTGACCGGCGCACTCCGGATCGCGCGCGCCCTGGCCCTGGACGATCTGCGACTGCCGCACCACCCGACGATGCTGTTCGTTCCGGCCGGGGACGGACCCTCCGGACACGTGGGAGCGGAGGTACGGAACAGGGAGCCGGAGCCCGGCGGCGTACCGACGGACGGGGCGGCGGACGGGGCGGCGGACGGGGCGGCGGACAGACCGACAGACAGGGACACTTCACCGGTACGCCACTCATCGGACATAAGCGGATAGTTAACGCTCGACCGGGCCCTCCCCGAACAGAGGAGCATCCAAAACCAGTAGCATGCGGCGCCATGAGCACCCCCACTGGGCCCGCTTCCGGCCTGCCTGTACGAATGCCGCGACCTCGCCAGTCCGGACGGCACCGCCGCCCGGAGCCCGTGGTCGCACCTGAGGGCGCTGCCGCCCTCGTTCTCGCCGTTCCCGGTACCCCCTCCTCGGCCACGCGCAGCCTGGCCGAAGAGGTGATCAGCATCGCCCGTTCCGAGTTGCCCGGCCTCAATGCGCGGATCGGGTATCTCGACGGTGACGATGCCGAGTACCCCCCTCTTGCCACCGTTCTCGCCCACTCCGCCGCCGAGCGCGTCCAGCGCTACGAGCAGGCCGTCGCCGTCGGCCGCGAGGCCGCCGAGCCCGCCGGTCCGGCCGCCGTCGTGGTCCCGCTGCTCGCGGGCCCCGACGGCGCGCTGATCCGGCGGATACGGCAGGCCGTGATGGACAGCGGCACTCAGGTGGAGCTGACCGACGTGCTCGGCCCGCACCCGCTGCTCGCCGAGGCCCTGCACGTCCGGCTCTCGGAGGCCGGCCTGGCGCGCGCCGACCGAGCCAGGCTGTTCACCGTCGCCACCGCCGCCGACGGCATCGTGCTGGTCACGGTGGGCGGCGAGGAGGCCGTGCAGGCCGCCGGAATCACCGGCATGCTGCTGGCCGCCCGGCTCGCCGTGCCCGTGATGGCCGCCGCGCTGGACGTGGAGGGTTCGGTCGCCTCGATCGCGCAGCAGCTCCAGGGCTCCGGCTCCGCGCAGCTCGCGCTGGCGCCGTACCTGGTGGGCCCGGAGGTCGACCCCGGCCTGCTGGACGCCGCCGCCAAGGAGGCGGGCTGCGCGACCGCCGAGCCGCTGGGTGCCTACCCGGCGATCGGCAAGCTCGTGCTGTCGCTGTACGCCACGGCGCTGGGCATCACGCCCGCGACCCCGCAGGGCGCCCCGGCGCACTGACCCGGGTTCACGGAAGCGGCACAGACGCACGGAAGCCGCGGCCCGGACCGGAGGGATCTTCGTCGATCCACCGGGCCGGGCCGCGGCTTTCCGGCTGCCTGGACGGGCCCGGGTCAGCCGAGGACGACGCAGGAGACCGCCGGGACCTCGACGGAGCCCGCGTGCTGCGGAACGCCCGTCCCGGCGTCCACGGCGAACCAGCTGACGTTCCCGGAGCGCTCGTTGGCGGCGTACAGCCACTGCCCGCTCGGGTCGAGGGTGAGGTCGCGGGGCCAGCGGCCGCCGCAGCCGACGGTGGCCACCAGGGCGGCCCTCTCGCCGGTCTCGTCGAGGGTCAGGACCGAGATGCTGTCGTGGCCCCGGTTGGCGGTCCACAGGAAGCGCCCGTCGTGCGCGACGACCACCTCGGACGGATAGGCCCGTACGGAGCCGTCGGCGGACTCGGTGCCGTTCTCGGGCTCGGACTCCGGCAGCACCGGGACCTCCCCCAGCGCCTCCAGACGACCCGCCTCCGCGTCCCAGCGGCACACGGTGAGGGTCGTCACCAGCTCGTTCAGGACGTAGGCGTAGCGGCCTGAAGGGTGGAAGGCCAGATGGCGCGGTCCGGTGCCCGGGCGCAGCGACGTCTCGCCGTGCGGCTCCAGGGCACCGGTGGCCGGATCCAGGACGCCGACCCGCACGGAGTCGGTGCCGAGGTCCACGCTGACCACCCAGCGGCCGGAGGGGTCGGGCAGCACCTGGTGGGCGTGCGGGCCCTCCTGTCGCTCGCTGTCGGGGCCGCTGCCCTCATGGCGGACGACCGAGGAGACCTCGCCGAGCGATCCGTCGGCGAGCACGGCCAGGGCGGTGACGCTGCCGGATCCGTAGTTGGCGGTGACCAGGTGGCCCGCGGCGAGCGCGAGGTGGGTGGGGCCGTCGGCCTCGACCGGCCGTACGGCGCCCAGGAGGGCCGGTACGTCGCCGCTGACGTCGAAGGCGGCCGCCGAGCCCGGGGCGGACTCGCCGACCGCGTAGAGGACGCCTCCGCCCGTTCCGAGCGCGACGAACGAGGGGTCCGTCACGGCGTCCGACGAGCCGAGCACCGCCAGTGCCCCGGTGTCCCGGTCCACCTCCGCGACGGTGACGCCCAGACCGCCCGCCGAGGTGAACGACCCCATGAATGCCCGTCCGGTGCTGCTGCCGCCCATCGCACTACCCCATTTCACCGTCGCTGTGATCTCCCGGCCGACGGTAGCAGGCGACCCCTGGCAGGTCTGGACCAATCCGGCGAACGGTCAGGGCCGAGGCGCGGGACGGTCGCCCGGGGTTGCGCTCAGGCGGCGATCGGGGCCCGCGGCGGGCTGTGCAGGGGCGTGGCGAGGTCGACCAGCGCCCGCTCCAGGCCGTGCAGGTGGGCAAGGGCGGGGTGGTCGAGGGCGGCGCCGGGCTGCACGTCCGCGCGCTCCGCTCCCCGCGCCTGCCGGCTCTCCTGGCGCAGGAGTTCCTCCACCGCCTCCTCGACCCGGGAGCAGGCGGCCGAGAGCCGGGCGTCGTGCGAGGCGGCCGGGTCTGCGGCGATCGAGGCCAGGCCGCGCACCTCACGTACGCAGTCGTCCAGCAGAGCGAGCACCTGGCGCGCCCGCGTCTTACGGGCCTTCAGCGGGCTCAGGGGATGCACCAGCGGCGCGAGCGAGAGCCGGACGCGGCCGAGCAGCACCTCGAGTTCGGCGACGCGGGGGGCGGGGTCGGCGCTCAGGGAGCCGGCGAGGCGCTCGGCGGCCTCGGCCGTGCAGGCGTGGACGCACCGCAGGGCCTTGCGGATCCACGCGTCGGTGATGGCGTGGGTCGTGACGGGCAGGACCACCAGCACGGCGAGCACCGCGCCGAGCGCGCCGACGGCGGTCTCGGCGACCCGCAGCCAGAGCAGAGAGGCGTCCAGGACGCCCAGGACCCCGTAGAGCACGCCGACCATGACGGTCACGAAGAACATCATCCAGCTGTACGAGACCGCCGCGGTGTAGAAGATCCCGAAGACGCACACCGCGACGATGGCGGCGGTCGGCGCCCCGGCGCCCTCGAGCGGGATGGCGACGAAGAAGCCGGCGGCGATACCGATCACGGTCCCCAGCACCCGGCGGAAGCCGCGTACCAGGGTCTCGCCGCGTGAGGTGGTGTTGACGAACACCCACCAGGTGGCGCCGACCGCCCAGTACCAGCGCTGGTCGGAGAGCACCTGCCCCAGACCCAGCGCGAAGGCGCCGCCCAGGGTGGCCTGGACCGCCTGCCGGGTGGTGACGCGGGCCAGCCCGCGGCCCTCCGGAGGGGCGGGCGCGGCCACGGCGGGCAGCCGCCGCTCGTAGCACCACAGGCCGAAGCGGACGGTAGAGGAGACACCGAGGGACAGCAGGACGGCGGCGTACAGCTCGGGCAGCTGCCCCGGCACCGTGTGCAGGAACTGGGCGGCGAAGAAGGTCATGAAGGCGAAGACGCCCAGCGCGTGGCCGCGCGGCCCCCAGCGCCGGGCGTAGACGCCCGCGCCCATGACGGCGAGGAAGACGAGATCGCGGGCGACGGGCTGGTCGTGCAGCACGGCGGCGCCGGCGAGGACCGGGAGCCCGGCGACGGGGAGCAGCGCGGTCGTGAGGGCCTGCTGCCGCACCGTGGCGTCTGTGACCGTGAAGAGGGCCAGCAGCGCCGCGAGACCGCCGGTGATGACGGCGGCGAGCGAGTGCCCGACGAGCCCGCACAGCGCGACCGCGAGCCCGATTCCGATGACGGCCCGGCTCGCGAACCGCAGCCGCACCCTCCCCGGGTCCGGTGCCACGAACACCCTCTTCAGCACACTGCTCCCCTTCCGCGTCTCCCGTGGGCTCCGCGCGCTCGGCATGAAAAAGGCGCCACGGAAGTCCGCAGCGCCATCGACAGAACCATCAGAGCATCCTGGAGGCCTGTGGATCAAACGAGGGCGAAATCCATGGGCCAATGGCCCAGCCTCCTCCCCACCCTGTGGGCCAGAGGGGGGCCACTGGACCACCCGGGAGAGTCAGCGCTGCGAGACTGCCGCGAGCACGGCCTGCGCCGCCCACTACCCCTCCCCCGGACCAGGCCCTACCCGAGGGCGCTCATGAAGAGGAAGGAGAAGACGGCGACAGGAACGGAGAGTGCCAGGACTTCGGCCGTCCGCAGCGTGCGGCCGAGAAATCTGGTGAGCGCGACCAGGGAAAGGAGCGCCCACGACATATTGAGGACGAAAAGCACTATGCGGAGGTTTTCCTCGACCACACCACCGACAATCGATCCGGCCACAGAAGCGAATACCACGAGACCCACAGGAATCCACCCCAGAGGAAGAAGCGCAAGCCCTCCGCCCCGCGCACCGCCTTTCCGCGCTTTACGATCGCGGACCTCCGCCAAGATCATCAGCGCGACACTCAGGAAGGGCAGCAGCACGTAAACGAAAGTAGGCATCTGTACGGCTCCTCACTTCATACCCGGTTCGCCGGGCGGCGGTGGGGGATGCCCCACCGCCGCCCGGCTACCAACTCAAGGCGCTTTTCTACTGCTTAGTGATCGATATCCTCCCATAGACCCACACCGTGAGTTTCACCCCGCGATTGGGGAAGGAACTGAGCACGCGCTGGATGTTGACCGCGACCCAGGTCGCGACTCCGGCAAGAATTCCCATGACCGCCGCCAGAATTCCGGCGGAGGCGGCACCGAACAGGGCAGCCGATACGCCCCAGGCGGTGGCCCCGCCGATGATGTTCCAGGAGGCCTTCCACGCCCGGACCCGGCTCAGTTTTATGGTGCACCGGCCGTGCCAGAAGGAACAGCTCCTGGAGTTCTTGTTGTACTTGGCCTGGACCTTCCTGCCATCCAGGTCGTACAGGTTGACCGGATCGGCGGGGTAGCCGTACGCGTTCGCGCCGCCGCCGTGGACGGGGTCGGTGCTGAGGAAGCGTCCGGTCCCGGGGTCGTACAGGCGGACACCCATGAGGGTGACCCGGCTGGGGGTCTCGGCGGAACGCTGCTTGGCGCCGAGCCAGCCGTAGCGGCTGGGGTCGGTGCCGGGCAGGGCACTGCCGTACTCGTCGTAGCTGTTCACGACGGGCGTGGTGGCGTCCACCAGCGGGATCCGGGTCCCGATCGCACCGTGCAGGTTGGCGAGCTGCAGAACCACGTCCCCGTCGGCGCTCGTGGTGGCGATCAGGTTGTCGGAGAGGTCCTTCAGGGCACGGGTGATGCCGCCGTCACCCTCCGAGATCCAGTCAGGGCTGTCGCCCTCCGCGCCGTAGTGGTTGGTCCTGGTGGCGGTGTTGGACCAGGTGCCGTTCTCCGCCTGGTTCTCCTCCGTCCAGGAGGCGAGGCGGCCCGTCGCGTCGAGGGTCCAGGTCGTGCGCTCGGAGTTCGCGGTGATCTGGCGGACCAGGTCGTTGGCGTAGTACGTGTTCTGGGCGCCGTCGGCCTGGGTGGTCGTGCGGCCGAAGGCGTCGTAGACAGTTCCGCCGGTGGTGAGGCGGTCGGCGCTGTCGTAGGTGTAGCCCGTCTCGACGACGGAGGGCTCCCCACCACTCACGTCGTCCACCGTCGTGGTCAGCTTGGTGCGGTTGCTGTTGCCGTCGAAGGTGTAGGCGCGGTGGGTGGTGACACCGATCTGGGTGTCATCGGTCCTGGTGAGGCGCCCGTCGGCGTCGTAGGTGTACTCCTGGTAGGCGCCACCCCCGGTGTAGGTGGTGCGGTTGGCGACCTGGTCGTGGACGGTCAGACCGGCCTCCTCGCCCTGGATCGTCCAGCCGGACTCCCAGTGCCAGTAGCGGGAGGTCTCGGTGCCGGTGGGGTCGAGGTTGAACTCCACGTCGATGTTCCACGGCAGGGTCTGCTTGTAGAGCCGGCCGTCGGAGTCGTAGAAGCCGGTGACCTCACCGGTGCTGCCCATGACCGAGTCGTGGATCCGGGTCGGCAGTCCGGCCACGTTGTCGTAGCCGTAGGTGGTGGTGGACGGCGCGGAGTCGGTGACACGGGTCTTGCGGTTGCGGTTGTCGTACTCGGTACGGGTCACGTTGCCGGAACCGTCGTTGTAGGAGATCACCCGGCCGAGCGCGTCGCTGGTGCGGCGGACGGTGGCGGTCGGGTTGCCGACGGTGGCCGCGGCGCCGTTGACGGGATCGTAGGTGACCGTGCGCGGCGGTACCGCTGCTCCGGTGCCGCCGGTCACCTTGACCGAAGTCAGACGTCCCGCGGCGTCGTAGGTGCTCTCGGTAGTACGGGTGGTGCCGTTGGCGGTCTCGGTGACGGTGGTGGGATTGCCCCACCGGTCGTACTGGGTGGTGGAGACCGGCAGTTGGTCGGGCTGGCTGCCGCCTCCCGTGATCTTGGCTGCCGGGCCGGTGGTGCAGGCGAGGTCGGCCCACTCGGGGCGTCCCTGGCAGGTCCCGGTGCCGGTGGCGGACCAGTAGGTGGTCACGCGGGCCCCGGCGTCCGAACCGTTGGACTTGGGCAGCGTCGTCTTGATCACGCGGCCCTGGGCGTCGTGGCTGGTGCTGTGGACCAGGTTGAGGCCCGCGGGGTCGGTGACCGTGCCGGTCTGCAGCCCCTTGACCCAGTCGTAGCGGTTCGCGGTGGTGCGCACGTCCCCGTCGGCCGGGTAGCCGTCGACGAAGGCGCCGACGCGGGTGCTGGTGATCTGGTCACTGACGACGGCGGTGCCGTCGGTGGGCCGGTTCTCGTCGTAGCGGTTGACGGTGTGGGTACGGGCGGCGACCTGCGTGCCCGCGGGCACATCGGGGCTGTCCGCGTCTCCGCCGAGCTGCTTCGTCAGGGTGACGAGGTGCAGGGGGCCGTACTCCTCCAGGAACCGCTGGCCGTCGTCGGAGTAGACGGAGACCGTACCGAGCAGACGGGCGCGCTCAGCGGGCGAGTCGGCGAGGATGCCCAGTTCGGTCAGGGTGTTGACCTGGTAGTCCTCGGTGCCGAGGGCCAGTTCGAGGTTCGTGGCGTTGATGGCGAAGACGGTGTTGCCGAAACGGTCGTGCTGGTTGACCGTCAGGTGACGGCCGGGCAGGCCCGTGTTGACCGTGCGGCCGGAGGCGTTGGTGTAGGTGACGGTCGCCGTGTCGTAGTCGTCGACGGTCAGGCCGCCCCCCGCGTGGGAGCCGGGCACCCGGTCGGCCGGGAAGACTGCGGTGGCGTCGGTGGGCGCGTCGGCCTGTCCCCACTGCGAGGTGTGGGTTCCGGAGAGCTGGTGGGGAGCACGGCTACCGGTCAGCGGTACGTCGTAGACGATGGAGGTCTTGGCCTGGTCTCCGTCCTGCTCGTCCTTGCTGCCCGCCTTCAGCGTCGGGCGGGAGACCGCCAGCAGCATGCCTTCGCCCGCGGTGGCCCCCGACCCGGCCTTGCCGTAGGTGAAGGTCCAGGGCAGCTCGCCGGGCGGGGTGAGGGTGATCACGCGCCCCGCGGAGTCGTAGGTGTAGGCCGTCTTCAGCGCCGGGCTGATGCGGGGGTCCCACTGCTGGCGCAGCCGGCCCTGGCTGTCGTATGCGTACTGCGAGACGACGGTCGCCGTGGCGTTGGAAGCGCCCGCGTCGGTGCTCCACAGCCTGATGCGGGTGGCCTGCCCGGCGATGTCGCCGAGGGTGGAGCCGGTCGCGGTGGTGGCGGTGGCGTACTGGTACTCCATGACGCGGCAGCCCTTGGTGGACGGCGCGGTGGAGCAGGTCGCCGCCGTGACCGCCGAGGTCGGGGCGATGACGTACTTGGGACGGGCCAGGACCTTGCCGTCGACGGTGACCTTCTCGGAGATCACGGTCGTGGTGGTCTGGTCGGTCGGCAGGGAGGTCTTGGATACCTGCCAGGTGGTGGCCGCCGTATCGATCTTGGCGAAGAGCGTCGTGGCGCCCTCGGTGTCCTTCAGGGTGAAGGTGCCGGTGAGGCTGCCGGTGAGGGTCAGGTCCTCGGCGCCCGCCTCCGGCTTCCACCCGCCGCCTGTGGCGGTGAAGCCCGTTTCCTCGCCGGCGATGTCGACCAGGGCGACGGAGGTGGTGGAGGTCCTGCGGACGGAGGACCAGACGCTGTCGGAGAGCTCGGCTAGCGTGCCGGAGGTCCACTGCGGTCCGAAGACCGCGACCTGGCCCTCCTGGACGGCGCCGTTCGTGGGACGGCGGGAGGAGAAGGTCCGGCTGGAGGTCATGTCGAACGCGGACGCGTCACTGCCTGAGAGGCTGAAGTCGCCGGTCAGCAGATTGACGTTGCCCGGCCCCACCTTTTCCAGCGGCGCCGCGCCGGCGTTGCGGTCCACGGTCACCGTGCTGGCCGGCGAGGTGTCGCTGGTCGTGCCGTCGGTGAAGACCACCCGGATGTCCACCGGGCCGTCCTCGGCGAGCGAGCTGGTGATGTTCCAGATCAGCGCCTCGGCGACACCGCCGCTGACCTGTGCGGGCCAGGCGGTCAGGGCCGAGTCGTCGGCCTTGCGCCGTACATCGGCGACCGGCACGTTCTTCCAGGTGTCGGTCTCACCGCGCCGGTACTGGTACCGCGCACCGGTGTCACCGGTCTTGCCCTGGCCGGTCAGCTCGACCCGCCGGGCCGTGCGCTCGCCGTTGCCCGGCGTGAGCACCGCCGCACCGGATCCGGCGAAGAAGGTGTGGTTCGTCTGGGCGGAGACGTTTCCGGCGGCGTCCTTGGTCCGCGCCGACACCGTGTGCTTGCCCGCCCGGAAGGTGATCGCCCGGGTGACGGCCGTGCCCGCGGTGGGCGCCGACTGCCATGCACCGGAGTCCAGCTTCCACTGGACCTCCTTCACGTCGCTGCTGGGCGGGGTGAAGGCGAAGTTTCCGGTGAAGTCCCCGTTGGCGTCCGGCGTACCGGACCAGGCCGCAGCGGGGAAGGCGGAGGAGGAGATCGCGGTGGTGCCCGGAGCGGTGGTGTCCACGGTCAGGGCGCGGAACGCCGACCAGGCGCTCTTGCCGGTGCCGTCTCCCGCCCGGGCCCGCCACCTGTAGCCGCCGGGGGTCAGTGCGGTCGGCGTCCACGTCGACTGCGCGCCGGAGGCGACGGCCGCGCCGGAGCCCGACCGTACGGCGGCGGTGCCGCTCGTCGTCCATACCTCGTAGTCGAGGGTGACCTGGTTGCCGTCACCGTCCAGCGCCTTCGCCGACAGCGACGGAGTCGTGACGTTGGTGGCGCCCTTGTCGGCGGGGGCCACCAGGGTCGGCACCGAGGGCAGCGTGTTGTACGTCACCGACAGATACGGCGTACCGCTCGCCGCGTTGCCCGAGTTGAACCGCTTCCAGCCGTACGGGTCACCCTCGTCCGACGCCCGTATCCCCAGGTGGTTCGAGGTGGCCCCGTTGCCGGCCCACGCTCCCACCAGGGAGGTGACGTCCGCGTTCACCCAGCCGTCGTTGCACGCGCTGGAGAAGCCCTTGGTCTGGGTGCTCGTCGCGTACTTCGTCGTCCAGGACGGCTGCGAGGTCCACCGGGTGCTCGCCGTCGCCTGGCCCGTCGACCAGACCTCCCAAGCCTTGGGGGTGCAGGACCACGAATGGGTGGCGAACAGGTTCAGCTTCGCCGAGGTGATCTGCTTCCCCGTGATGTTCTTCATCGGGAACGACAGGAACGACCTGGCTATCTGGTTCGATCCGTTGTTGCCGAGCTTCAGCTCGGTGGCCGCCGACTGATCGGTGGTGTAGCCCTGCTGGACGAACGCGTCGAAGCTCGGGCCGATGTTGATCGCCGGGTCGATGGTGACCGGGAATTGCGTCGTGCTGTCGGCCAGGAATTCCGCGTCGGGTGACAGCGTCAGCGTCACCTTGTCGCCGTCCTGTGCCACTTCGACCTTCACCGGGGCGGTACGCACGTGCTCGCCGGACCGTTTGTCGGTCCGGGCGTCCCACATCATCGGCGCAGGCAGCACACCCGCCTGCTTGCCCTTGGCGTCGGTGAACGTCACCGACCCGTCCTTGCCCGCCTTAGCCGTCAGCCCCTTCGCCGTCAGGCTGTAGGCGACCGACCCGTTGGCGCCGATGGCAGAACGGTCCTTCAGCTCCAGGAACTGCTCGTACCCCGTACGGGTCGACTCGACCAGCAGGTCCGTTGCGGGCAACGCGTCCCGGTAGCGCAGGACATTGCTCTCCTCGCCCTCGATGGCCGGTTCGGGCAGAGCTCCGTACCAACCCAGCTCCATGCGGTTGCCGGACCTGTCATCGAGGGAGATCAGCGGTACGGCCTCCGCCGAAGCCTTCCGGCCTGCCGCCTTCAGCCCCTTCGGCGCCTTGCTCCGCCCCGCCAGGGCCAGCCCCTGCGGGTGCCCCTTCGCCCGGACCGACCCGTCGGACTCCCGCCTCAGCGAGACGTTGACGTCCTGCCACTTGCCCCACGTGTCACGGAAACGGACCGGCCCGGCGTACGCCCGCGTGGTCAGCGTCCCGTTCCGGTTCACCCAGGTCGTGGACGTTTCCGTGCGGGCGTCCAGCACCTCGATGCGCCGTTCCTGAATCCGGGCCTTCAGACGGGCCTCGGCCTCCGAACCCGCCGAAGCCGCACCCAGCTCCTTCTTCTGCACGGCGCCCGTCGGCGACTCCTGCCCGAAGGCGAAGACCTGGCCGGAACCGGCCACCAGAGCCGCCTGGCATGCCAGGGTGAGCCCCAGAACCACGGCTACCGGACGCCGCCGTCCCACCGATGGCGGCGGGGAAAAAGGCCGTACAGACAGGGCGGTGCTGTTCCACCAGCGCCTGCGTAGAGATTTCGACACATCAACTCCTCATGAGCGGCAAGGACCTTCACCTTGCCACCGCAGGAGCTTTACACAGTGCACACAGAACGTCACGAGCTTATACGGCCACATCCATGGACCGGGATAGGGGCGTTCACCATCATTTAGTCGAATTGACCGACCGAGCACCGGCATACGCCCCCACCAGGATCGACACGTTTGGGTCAGATTGCCGACGTTGGGTCCAGCCGGAGTGCGTAATCAACTCTTCACCAGGAGTTCGGCGACGTCGGCCGGGGAAATGAATCGGGTCCTCAGCCCCCACTTCCTTCGCATGGGGGACACGTGCTGGGCCATCGGTACAGTCGGGACGCATCGGACGGACCAGAAGGAGGCTGACGGACCATGGCCGTGGACGCTCTCGACACCCGGATCCTGCGGCTGCTGATCGAGCAGCCGCGTACCAGCGTGCGGGAGTACGCGCGCATCCTCGGGGTGGCCCGCGGCACTCTGCAGGCCCGGCTCGACCGGCTGGAGCGGGACGGGGTCATCACCGGTACGGGGCCGGCCATCTCCCCCGCCGCCCTCGGCCATCCCGTCCTCGCCTTCGTCCACCTGGAGGTCACCCAGGGGCACCTGGTCGAGGTCGGTGACGCGCTGGCGGCCGTTCCCGAGATCATCGAGGCGTTCTCGACCACCGGTGGCGGGGATCTGCTGACCCGGGTCGTGGCCCGGGACAACGGTCACCTGGAGGACGTGATCCAGCGGCTGATCCAGCTGCCGGGTGTGGTCCGGACCCGGACGGACGTGGCGCTGCGCGAGCGGGTGGCGCACCGGGTGCTGCCACTGGTCGAATCCGTGGGGCGGGCGGCGGGCGGCCAGGCCGGCTGAGGCGGGCCACCCGGGCGCCCCGGCCGGGACCGGGTCCGTTGCGGCATGCTGGAGGCCATGATCCCGCGATCCGGCCTCCATGTGTGTCCGCCGAGGAGGTCGCGCACGGGAAGCCGGAACCCGACGTGTTCCTGGAGACGGCCCGGCGGATGCGGGCGGAGCCGGCGCGGTGCGTGGTGCTGGAGGACGCGCCGCCGGGGGCCGCGGCGGCCCGTGCGGCGGGGATGCGGTGCATCGCGATCCCCTATGTGCCCGCGACGGCCGCCGACCCGGCGTTCAAGGCCGCGGATCTGCTGTTCGCGGGCGGGCAGTCGGCTTTCTCGGCAGAGGCCGCGTACGGCTGGCTGCGGGGGCAGTCGGCTTTCTCGGCAGAGGCCGCGTACGGCTGGCTGCGGGGGCAGTCGGCTTTCTCGGCAGAGGCCGCGTACGGCTGGCTGCGGGGCGAGGCGGGGCCCCGCACCGGATCCTGACGTGCCGGGCCGTCAGCCGCACCTCGGCGGAGGGCCTTCGGGGCATCGGCGGCTCCGCGGACCGATATCCTGATCATGTCGTTCACTCCGCCGTGCAGGGTCCCTCAGGGGACAGGCCGCCGCGCGATGGACCGGCAGTCGGAGCGGGCCACGATTCGAGTTAGGTGAACAGGTGCTGGTAGCTGGTCGGTACCGGTTGATATCCCCCATCGGCCGTGGCGGCATGGGCGAGGTCTGGCGCGCCGCGGACGAGGTGCTGGGCCGTGCCGTGGCCGTGAAGCTGCTGCTGGGGGACCAGGCGGACGCCTCGTCGACCGCCCGGTTCCGGCTGGAGGCCCAGACGGCCGCCCGGCTGAGCCACCCGCACCTGGTGGCCGTCTTCGACTTCGGGGCCTGGGAGGACCGCTTCTTCCTGGTGATGGAGCTGGTCGAGGGGCAGAGTCTCGGTGATCTGCTGGCCTCCCAGGAGCGAGTCCGTCCCGAGCAGGTCGCGCGGATCGCGGAACAAGCGGCGGCCGGACTCGCCGCCGCGCACCGCCAGGGCATCGTCCACCGGGACATCAAGCCGGGCAACCTCATGCTGGACGCGGACGGTTCGGTGAAGATCGGCGACTTCGGCATCGCCCAGTTCGTCGACGACCCGTCGACGGCGCTGACGACGGCCGGTCACATCGTGGGCACCAGCCTCTATCTGGCGCCCGAGCGGGCTCTGGGACGTACGGCGGACTCCGCGTCCGACATGTACTCACTGGGCTGCGTCGTCTACCAACTGCTCCTCGGACAGCCGCCGTTCAAGTCCGACACCGCTACCGCCACGCTGTACCAGCATGTCGACACCCCGCCGGTCCCGCTGCGGCAGCGCGGTGTGGACATCTCGGCCGCCTTCGACTCGTATCTCCTCGGCCTGCTGGCCAAGAAGCCCGAGGAGCGGCCCACCGCGCAGCAGGTATCCGACTGGTTCCGCACCGACGCCTGGCGCGGCCGCCCGGAGCCGCTCCCGATGCCGAAGCCCGCGTCGCGCCGGGCCGCCCCCTCCCACGCCCCTTCTCCGTCGGCCCCGGCCGCCCCCGTGGGCCCTTCCACGTACCGGCTGCCGCAGCCCACGGGGCGGAGACGCTCCACCACGTCCCGTCCGGCACCGGCCCGGCGCCGCAGTACGCGGGAGGCGATCCGGCGGCGTCCGAGGGTGGCGAGCGCCATCGCGGGGACGGCGACGTTCCTGGCGGCCGTCTATCTGGGCATGATCCTGTTCTCGCCGGACTCCAGCTCGGCCGACACCCCCGCCCCCGGTCCCTCATCCGGCCCGGCCTCACAGGAGGTCCAGGACGGCGGACAGCAGCCGGTACAGCAGGGGCAGCAGCGGGAAGAGGAGGAGGGGGACGAGCAGGACGACTGAGTCCCGCTCGCCCGGCCGCCGGTCACCAGCGGTCGTGGACCTCCGCGCGGATCGACCGGTCGTACAGCTCCCGTACGGCGTCAAGCGTGGACTGCGGCAGCGGCGGCAGGGAGGCGGCCGCCGCGTTGGCGCGGGCCTGTTCCACCGAGCGTGCGCCGGGGATGACGCTGGTGACGCCCGGCTGCTGGACGATCCAGCGCAGCGCGGTCTGGGCGGGGGTGGCGCCCTCGGGGGCCAGTTCGGCGAACTCGGCCGCGGCCTCGATCCCGGTCGCGTAGTCGATGCCGGAGAACGTCTCGCCCTGGTCGAACGCCTCGCCGTGCCGGTTGTACGTACGGTGGTCGTCGGGGCCGAAGACCGTGTCCTTGGTGTACTTGCCGGAGAGCAGTCCGGAGGCGAGCGGGACGCGCGCGATGATGCCGACGCCCGCCGCGGCGGCCGCCGGAAGGACCTCGTCCAACGGCTTGAGGCGGAACGGGTTGAGGATGATCTGCACGCTCGCGACGCCGGGCCGGGCGATGGCGGTCAGCGCCTCGGCGCAGGTCTCGACGCTCACCGCGTAGGCGGCGATCCGCTGCTCGTCGACAAGGGTGTCCAGGGCGTCGTAGACGGCGTCGGAGGAGTAGACGCCGCTGGGCGGGCAGTGCAGTTGTACGAGGTCGAGTGTGTCGGTCCCGAGGTTGGCGCGGGAACGGTCGTTCCAGGTACGGAAGTTGTCCAGGACGTAGTTCTCCGCCACCTGGTCGGCGCGGCGGCCCATCTTGGTGGCGACGAAGACGTCCGCGTCGGGACGGTTCTTGAGGTAGCGGCCGATGAGCTGTTCGCTGCGGCCGTCCCCGTACACGTCCGCGGTGTCGAAGAAGGTGACGCCGGAGTCGACGGCCGCGTCGAGGACGTCGAAGGCGTCGCTCTCCTCGACCTCTCCCCAGTCGCCTCCGAGCTGCCAGGTGCCCTGTCCGACGACCGAGACGTCACGGCCGGTCCTGCCGAGTGTGCGCTGTTCCATGAGGATCATGCTATTCCGCTTTCCGGGTCCGGTGGGCGGCGGCAGGAGCACCTGTTCCGCCGCCCACCGCCGCGGGCCGCCCTGGAAGCCGAGAAGGCGCCGGCGGATCGCGTCCCTCGTCCGTGCGGACCGCCACCAGTCGTCGGTGGTCAGCCGTTGGCGGTCACGCGGACGTAGTCGACGACGAGTTGTGCCGGGAAGACGGTGGAGCCGTCGGGGTCCCCGGGCCAGGAGCCGCCGACCGCGAGGTTGAGGATGAGGAAGAAGGGCTTGTTGAACACCCACTCGTTGCCGCCCAGGTCGGCGGGGGTGCGCCGCTGGAAGACGTTGCCGTCGACGGACCAGGTGATGGAGTCCGGCGCCCAGTCGACGGCGAAGGTGTGGAAGTCGTCGGCGAACACGGCCCCGTTCGGCAGGGTGTACCCGGCGCCGACGCCCTCGGCGCCGGAGTAGCCGGGTCCGTGCAGGGTGCCGTGGACGGTGCCGGGCTCGAAGCCGACGTTCTCCATCACGTCGATCTCACCGCTCTGCGGCCAGCCGACGTTGCCGAAGTCGTCGCCCAGCATCCAGAACGCGGGCCACATGCCCTGCCCGCGCGGGACCTTGATCCTGGCCTCGACGTGCCCGTAGGCGGCGGCGAACCTGCCCGCCGTGTTGAGCCGGGCGGAGGTGTACTCGCAGGTGCCGTACCAACACCGGTAGTCGCCGGGGTTCTCCTTACGGGCGGTGATCACCAGGTTGCCCTGGCCGTCGAGGGCGGCGTTGTCGTTGCCCCCGGTGTAGAACTGCCGCTCGTGGTTGTTGACGTTGTCGCCGGTCTCCAGCTGCCACTTGGAGCCGTCGACGGCCGCGCCGGCCGGTCCGTCGAAGTCGTCCTCGAAGGAGAGGGCCGCCGGGCCGGGGGCGGGGGCGGATCCGGGGGCCGCGGAGGCGCCGCCGGGCAGGGTGGCGAGGACGGCGGAGCAGCAGAGCAGGGAGGCCGCGTAGAGCGCGGTGCGGCGGCGCCGGGAGCGGGGGCGTACGGCGGCGGTGCCTGGGTCTTGGGTACGTACGGCGTGGCGCGGAAGGCGCACGGTCATCACATCACTTCGTGGGGGGCAGGTGCATGACAGATCGACACCGAGAGGTGAACGGTTGGGGCGAACACCTCGGGCGCATATTTCAATCCTTGATTTAAGGGAGCGCCGCAGGAGCCGTCAACAACCTGGTCCGGACCGGAGAGCGAACGGACTGCGCCAGCGGCATATGCGCACGAAGGCAGTGGGTCCCGCCGTGCGGTTCGCTCCGGGCGGCGGCAGAGTGGAATGACCGACCCGGCGGCGCGGCCGGACCGCACCGGCCGGCGTGGCGCGACCGGGTGGTGCGAGCGGAGGGAGCACGGCATGCGGAACGACGGCGTACCGCGGCCCCGTCTCGACGGCGTACCGCGGCCTCATTTCGTCGTGCAGATCCATGACGCGCGGCGCATGCACTTCGACTTCCGCCTGGAGGTCGACGGCGTACTCAAGTCCTGGGCGGTCCCCCGCGGCCCGTCGGAGAATCCGAGCGACCGCCGCCTCGCCGTCGAGACGGAGGACCACCCACTGGAGTACCGCGAGTTCGAGGGAGTCATCCCGCAGGGCGAGTCCGGCAGCGGCACGGTCATCGTCTGGGACCAGGGGACCTACGAGCCACTGGGCCACGACGGGGAGGGCGAGGCCGTCCCCTTCGCGGAGTCGCTCGCCCTCGGCCATGCCACGTTCTGGCTCCACGGGTCCAAACTGCACGGCGAGTTCGCGCTCACCCGCTTTCGGGTGGGCGACGAGCCGGAGAGCGGCGGCCAGGAGGCATGGCTGCTGATCAAGGCCGACGACCGCCTCGCCGTGCGCGATCGACCCGGCTCGCCGGACCCGTACCACGCCCGGTCCGCCCGTACGGGACGGACGCTGCACCAGGTCGCTGGGGCGGCGGAGCGGGAGGACGGGGACTAGGACTCTCCCGCGCCCGGGCCCTAGGTCCGCTCACGTGCTCCTGCCCGAGTCCCGGCCGAGTGTCCTCACCGCCATGCGCACCACGTCCGGCAGCGGGTCGGAGAGCAGGACCATCACCTGTGAACTCATGCTCTACAGCCCTGTAGATTGCCTTCTGCCGGCCCGTCAGGGATCCGGATGACTCCTCGTCCAGTCCGCTCCAGAGAAAGCAGCAACCATGTTCGGAATCGGTGAGCTCACTCTCCTTCTCCTGGTGATCGTGGCGGTGCTGGCCGTGAAACGGCTTCCCGATCTCGTGCGGTCGGCCGGAAAGGCCGCGCGCATCCTCAAGAGCGAGAAGCAGGCGCTCAAGCACGGGGACGGCGGCGCGCCCCAGCCGTCTCCTCGCGTGATCCGCGGGGAGACGGCCGAGCGCGACACCGCTCCCTGAGGCGCCCCCTCCAAGGCGCCGTCGGGCGCACGGAGAGCCGTCGGGGGCCGCCCGGAGAACGGCAAGGCCCTGGTGCCGGTGTGGCCGGATTCCAGCAGGCAGGTCCGGGGGGCTGCGAGAACTCCCCCGGCCCCGCCGGCATTGCGGTGGGCCGGGCTCGCGGCGGCCTCGTCCCGGCCAGGACCTACAGCGGCGTCGTCGCCGCCTCCAGCACGAGGAAGAGCGCGACGGCCGCGTTGAGCGCGGAGAGCGCCGAGACGGTGGTACCGGCGGCGGCGACGAACGCCGCGGCGCCGGCCGGGGTGAGCGCGGGCGGCCAGCCCCGGTCCGGCGGCACCGGGCCCAGCAGCGCGGCAACCCTGCGGGGCACCGGGCCCGCGGCGGCGAAGCCCGCCGCTGCGGCGGCAGCGGGGCCGGGAGCGGAGATGAGCGCCGCCTTGCCGACCGCGCGGGCCGTCAGCCTGCGGTCGCCGGTGACCCGGGCCGCCTCCTCGTCCGCCCAGCGCTCCGTGGAGTAGACGAGGGCCGCCCGCAGTGGCCGCAGCAGCGGGTTGACACACCCGGCCAGCCGGGTCGCGAGCAGCAGCCGGTGGTGGCGGCCGTCCAGATGGGCCCGTTCGTGGGCGAGCAGCGCCCGGCGCTCCGCCGGGTCCAGGGCGGCGAGCATGGCGGTGGAGACCATGACCCGGCCCGGGGAGCCGGGCAGCGCGTAGGCGTACGGCACGTCGTCGGGCAGGACGGCGAGGTCACCCCCACCCGGCAGGCGGGCGAGCGTGCGGTGGGCACGGGCGCGGAAGCGGTAGTGGCGGTGGACGGTGAAGCCGCAGGCCACCGTGACGGCGACGAGCGCGAGGATGGACGCCTTGCCGGCGAAGGCGTCCTGCGGGACGGCGTCCCGCACCTCTTCGTCGGACCAGCCGTCGGGCAGCGGGTTGCCGGGCAGCTGCGCGGTGCCGACCACCACCAGCAGTCCGAGACAGAGCAGGCTGCAGGAGGCGAGGATCACGGCGACGGTGGTCAGCAGGCGTGCGGCTCTCCGTGGGTGCAGGTGCTGCTCGGCCAGCCGTGCGATCGGCAGCGCGGTCAGGGGCAGGACCAGGGGCAGATACACGAAGACGCCCATCGTCAGCCCTCCGGCCGGTCCGTCGGCGCCGCGCCGGGTCCACCGGGGCCGCCGGGGCCGCCCCCCGGGCCGCTCTCCGCGAGCAGCGAGCGCAGCAGCTCCTCGTCGTCCGCCGACAGGACGGAGACGAAGCTGGAGAGCACCGCGTCCCGGTCGCTCTGCTTGTCGAGGAGGCGGCGCATCCGCAGCGCGGCGAGGCCGGCCTCGTTCGCCACGGACTGCCACAGGACGGGGCGCCCCGGCCCGGTCCGGGTGACGGCCTGCTTGGCGTGCAGCCGGGTCAGGATGGTGATGACGGTGCTGTACGACAGGCCGCTGCCGAGCCGCTGAAGCACCCAGGCGGCGGTCACCGGTTCGGTCGCCTCGCCCAGCACGGACAGCACCTGGGCCTCCAGCTCGCCCTGGCCCCGCCTGCGGGCAGGCGATTCCCGTTCGTCACCGGCTCCTTCGGTGTCCACCGTCCGGCTCCCCTCTCGCTCTGCTTCCCTCTGCTGCCCGGTCCCTGCCGTTCATCCGCCGGGCGCCGGGAGATCGTATCCAGCCGCCGGCCCTCGGGTGACACCGCCGACGGCTTCCCACCGGGTCCGGAAAATCTACAGTGTTGTAGATTTTGCGGGGGTGCCGCAGAGTGGCCGCACCGTCACGACACAAGGGAGAACACCATGGGCGTGAGCCTGGCCAAGGGCGGAAATGTCTCGCTGACCAAGGAGGCTCCGGGGCTGACCGCGATTCTCGTGGGCCTCGGCTGGGACGTCCGTACGACCACCGGCACCGACTACGACCTCGACGCGAGCGCGCTGCTCTGCGACGAGTCGGGCAAGGTCCTCTCCGACCAGCACTTCGTCTTCTACAACAACCTCAAGAGCCCGGACGGCTCGGTCGAGCACACCGGCGACAACCTCACCGGTGAGGGCGAGGGGGACGACGAGATCGTGAAGGTCGACCTCTCCGCGGTACCGGCGCCCGTCGCCAAGATCGTGTTCCCGGTCTCGATCCATGACGCGGAGGGCCGCGGCCAGAGCTTCGGCCAGGTCCGCAACGCCTACATCCGCGTGGTGAACCAGGCGGGCGGCGCGGAGATCGCCCGTTACGACCTCAGCGAGGACGCCTCCACCGAGACGGCGATGGTCTTCGGCGAGCTGTACCGGCACGGCGCCGAGTGGAAGTTCCGTGCGGTCGGGCAGGGTTACGCCTCCGGGCTGAGCGGCATCGTCGCCGACTTCGGCGTCGGTCTCTGACCTCACCGGTCCCCGGCCTCGCTCCACCGGCCCGGACACACCACCTCACCGAAGTCATCGAAGGCGGAAACATGACGATCAACCTCTCCAAGGGCCAGCAGGTCAGCCTCACCAAGTCCGGCGGCGGCGAACTCGGCGTCGTACGGATGGGGCTGGGCTGGAAGTCCGCGCCCCGCAAGGGCTTCCTGGCCCGGCTCACCGCCCGCGACATCGACCTGGACGCCTCGGCCGTGCTCTTCGCGGGCAAGGACCCCCAGGACGTGGTCTTCTTCCAGCACCTCACCAGCGACGACGGTTCGGTCCAGCACACCGGCGACAACCGGGTCGGCGGTGCGGGCGAGGGCGGCGACGACGAGTCCATCGTCGTCGACCTGCGGCGCGTGCCCGTCCAGGTCGACCAGATCATCTTCACGGTGAACTCGTTCACCGGCCAGACCTTCGAGGAGGTCGAGGCCGCCTTCTGCCGTCTGGTCGACGAGAGCACCGGACAGGAGCTGGCGCGGTACACCCTGACCGGCGGCGGGCGGCACACCGCGCAGATCATGGCCAAGGTCCAGCGGGCCGGTTCGGGGTGGCAGATGACCGCCATCGGCGCCGCGGCCGACGGGCGCACCTTCCAGGACCTGATGCCCGCCGTCGCCCAGCACCTGTAGCAGCGCCGTCACCACGGCTCGGGGGCCGCAGCACTTCTGCGGAGGCCCTGCGGCCCCCACAGCGACACATCGATCGAGGAACAGTATGGGCACGCCTTCCCGGCTCGGGGACGAGGACAGATCCGACTACGCGAGGGTGCTCGACGAGGTGCTCGCCTCGGCGGAGATCTTGCGGCTGCTGGAGCGATCCGGCGTCAGCAGCGGTCAGTTGCGCATCCGGGCTCTGGCCGCGGCCCCGGAAACGGTCCACGCCCACGCGGCGGAGTACCGGGCGTACACCGCCCTGCGGCGCGAGCTGCACGGCCGGCGCGGCGACGGTGGCCCTGCTCCCCTGTCGGGGCCGGGGCACCAGGAGCGGCCGGGCGCCGGAGCCCTGGCGGTCCTCGGGGTGCTGACCCCGATCCTCGCCGCCGTCGCCGCGGCGACCTTCCTCCTGCTGGGATACGGGCTCCGCCTGACCGGCAGCATGGCGGCCCTGGCCGACACCCTCGTCCGGGTCGGCTGGGTCAGTCTGGCCATCGCGGCGGCCACCGCCCTGATCAGCCTCGTCGCCGTCTACCGCACCGCCGCCCTCCGGCCGGCGCCCGGCTCACCGCCCGGGGTGAACCGTGCGGCCGACCTCGACCGCGCCCGGGAGACCTGGCGCACCGCCCTGCGGGACAAGGCGATCCGCCCGTTCCTGCTCGGGGAGCTCGCCGAGGCGGGGCCGGGGGCGGCGCCCGGCGGCTCGCGCTTCACCCCGCCCGCCTACGCCGGCCCCGACTTCACCAGCCCCGGCTTCTCGGGACCCGGTCACGGGACTCCCGGCACCGGATCATCCCAGCTGCCCGACACCCGGCGCTGACACGCGCGAGCGGCGGCGGGCCGCGTCGACGAGGGCGGCCATGACGCGGGGGTCGTCGCCCATCTCCGGGTGCCACTGGACGCCGAGCACCAGGCTCTCTCGGCCCGGGAGTTCCAGCGCCTCCACCGTGCCGTCGGGGGCGTGGGCGGAGGCGATCAGGCCGGTGCCCAGGCGGTCGACGGCCTGGTGGTGGTAGGCGGGCACCGTGGTCCGCTCCGGGACGGCCGCCGCGTACGCCGTGCCGGGCACGGGGTCCACCGGGTGGCCGCCGAAGACGGCGTGGCCGCCGGTGTGGCCGTCCAGGTGCTGGTGCAGGGTGCCACCGAGGGCGACGTTCAGCAGCTGCATGCCCCGGCAGATGCCCAGCAGGGGCACGTGGAGCTCGATCGCCGCCTCGATCAGGGCGAGTTCCCAGGCGTCGCGCTCGCGGGCCGGAGGTCCCGTACGGGGGTCGGCAGTGGCGCCGTAACGTGCCGGCTCGACGTCCGCTCCCCCGGCGATCACCACCCCGTCCAGGGCGGCCACGGTCTCCCGGGCCGCGTCCACGGCCTCGTCCGGCGGCAGCAGCACCGCGAGTCCGCCCGCCGCCCGGACCAGGCGGGGGTAGGCGGCGGGCAGGAGCACCGCGGGCATCTCCCAGACGCCCCAGCGTGCCGGGTCCTGGTATGTGCTGATGCCGATGACGGGCCGGGACATGGAACGGCTCCTTCGGTTGTCTCGTGGCGGCCCGTGGCGGCCCGTGGGACGGCAACGCCTTCAGTCGCGCCTGAGTTCGGCCTCCGCCGCCGCCAGTGCGGCGAACTCCTCCTCCGGAGCCGCCGCGACCAGCCGGTGGCGGCTGTAGAAGGCGAAGTAGGCGAGCGCCACCACGTACACACCGAGCGCGATGAACGCCGCGTCCCGGTCCACCAGGAAGGTCGCCACCAGCGCCGAGCATGCCAGGACGAAGGCGACCGACGAGGTACGCGCGCCGCCCGGGGTGCGGTAGGGCCGGGGCAGTTCCGGCTCGCGGCGGCGCAGCACGATGTGGGACAGGGCCATCAGGGCGTAGCTGATGGTCGCCCCGAGGACGGCGACGTTCAGCATCCGGCCGCCGTTGCCGCTCCAGGCGGCCAGGGTGAAGCCGATGATGCCGGGGATCAGCAGGCCGAGGTAAGGGGACTTGCGGCGGTTGGTGAGCGAGAGGAAGCGAGGCAGGTAGCCGGCCCGGGAGAGGGCGAAGAGCTGGCGGGACCCGGCGAAGATGAGGGAGAAGAAGGAGGCCACCAGGCCCGCGAGGCCCGCGTAGTTGACGAAGCGGCTCAGAACGGTCGGCTCTCCGCTGCCCTGCAGGGCGACCACGAGCGGGTTCCCGGCCTCCTTGATGGCGTCGGCGCCCTGGGCGCCGGTCGCGGAGACGAAGGTGATGAGGGCCAGGAAGACCAGCACGGCGAGCGAGATGGCCAGCGCCTTCGGCATCGAGCGGACCGGGTCCTTGGCCTCCTCGGCGGCGAGCGGTACGCCTTCCACCCCGAGGAAGAACCACATGCCGAAGGGGAACGCAGCCCAGATGCCGAGGAGTCCGTACGGCAGCCAGGAGTTGGAGCCGAAGGCGGTGGGGTCGGCCGGGATGTCGTTGAGGCGGTCCGCGTCGAACTCGGTGAACGCGCCGACGGCGAAGATCAGCAGGGCGGCCACCGCGATGGCGGTCACGATCAGGCTGAAGCGGAGGGCCTCGCCGACGCCCCAGAGGTGGATAGCGATGAAGATCGCGAAGCAGGCGAGGTAGACCGGCCAGCCGGAGGTCAGCCCGAACAGGCCGAGCGATTCGACGTAGTCGCCGATGAACAGGGAGATGGCGGCGGGGGCGAGGATGTACTCGATGAGGATGGCCGTACCGGTCAGGAAGCCGCCCCAGGTGCCGAGCGCGCGCCGGGCGAAGCCGTAACCCCCGCCCGCGGTCGGCAGGATGGCGGAGAGTTCGGCCAGTGCGAAGACCAGACAGGCGTACATGACGCCCATCAGGACCATGGCCACCGCGAGTCCACCGAAGCCGCCCTTGGCGAGGCCGATGTTCCAGCCCGAGAAGTCGCCGGAGACGACGTAGGCGACGCCCAGGCCGGTCAGCAGCAGCCAGCCCGCGCTGCCCCGGCGCAGGGTCCGACGGTGCAGGTACGCGGCCGTGCCGTTCGCCCCCGGGCCCGCGGAATCGGGTGGTCCGGCAGGTGTTTCGGTTCCCTGAGCCATGAGGCGCTCCAGATGTCTGTCGACGTCGTCGATGGAACTGCTTCGATCAAAGGTTCGTCGGCACACCTTTGTGGAACGTCTGCGCGCATGGCAAGGGGCCTGCGTCAAAGAGTGGTTACGGATTCGCCTCCCCCGGGGCGTACAGGCCGGTTCCCGGACGCCTCAGACCAGGAAGCCCCGCAGCAGCGCCGCCGTGCCGGCGCAGTGTTCGCGCATCATCTCGCGCGCCGCCTCCGCGTCCCGGTCGAGCACGGCCTCCACGACGGCCGCGTGCTGCTGCTGGGAGTGCTCCAGGTTGCGCACCAGCAGGGGGATGCAGTCCAGGAGTTCGTTGAGGGTGGCGCGCACGGAGGCGTACCGGTCGGCGAGCGAGCGGGAGCCGGAGAGTTCGGCGAGGGTGAGGTGGAGCAGGGTGTCCTGGCGGCGGTAGTCCTCCAGCCGGGCGCCCTGGGTGGCTTCGAGGGCCGCTCGCAGCCGGGCGGCTCCGTCGTCCGCGAGCCCGTCGGCGCAGAGCCCGGCAGCCCCGCTCTCCAGCACCTCACGGAAGCGCAGGGTGTCCTCCACGTCGACGGCCGCCACCCGGCGCCGCAGCTCGTCGCTGCCGTCGGCGGCGGTGGCGCGCGGCAGGACGAACGTTCCGCCGTAGCGGCCGCGCCGGCTCTCCACCATGCCCTGGTCCTGGAGGACCTTGAGCACCTCGCGCAGGGTCACCCGGCTGACCCCCAGGTGCTGGGCGAGCTCGCGCTCGGCGGGCAGTCGGTCGCCGGGCGGGACGAGGCCGAGGCGGAGCAGCTGCAGGACCTGCTCGAGGGCCTCCTCGAAGCCGTTGCCCGCGCGGACGGGGCGCAGCAGGGAGACCGGCGGCCCGGAGCCGAACTCCGCGGCCTCCCCGGCCGCCGTCTCCTCGCGGTCGGTCCGGGGCGCGGTGTCCGCCGTCACCGGAGGGGTGCCGCCGGTTCTCCTTCTGGTGACCACTCGCGGATTCCCTTCCCAAGCAATGGTTCTCTGTCATACCTTAAGCCTCCCGGTTCACCCAAGGAGGAATCCCGTGGCAGACCGCACACCCCCGCTCACCGTCGACGAGCTCCGCTCACGTGTCGCGGACGGGTCGATAGACACTGTGGTGCTGGCCTTCCCCGACATGCAGGGCCGGCTCCAGGGGAAGCGGTTCGCGGCCGGTTTCTTCCTCGACGAGGTGCTGGAGCACGGTACCGAGGGCTGCAACTACCTGCTGGCCGTGGACACCGAGATGCGGACCGTCGACGGTTATGCGATGTCGTCGTGGGAGAACGGCTACGGCGACTTCGGCATGGTCCCCGACCCCGCCACGCTCCGCCCGGTCCCCTGGCACGAGGGCACCGCGCTCCTGATCGCCGACCTCGCCTGGCACGACGGCAGCCCGGTCGTCGCGGCGCCACGCCAGATCCTGCGGCGTCAGCTGGACCGGCTGGCCGCGCTCGGCTACACGGCGCAGGTCGGCACGGAGCTGGAGTTCATCGTCTTCCGGGACAGTTACGAGGAGGCCTGGGACCGCGACTACCGCGGGCTCACCCCGGCCAACCAGTACAACATCGACTACTCGATCCTCGGCACCAGCCGGATCGAGCCGCTGCTGCGCCGCATCCGCAACGAGATGCAGCAGGCAGGGCTGACCGTCGAGTCCGCCAAGGGTGAGTGCAATCCCGGCCAGCACGAGATCGTCTTCCGCTACGACGAGGCGCTGACCACCTGCGACCAGCACGCCGTCTACAAGACCGGCGCGAAGGAGATCGCGGCCCAGGAGGGTGTCTCGCTGACCTTCATGGCCAAGTACGACCAGCGCGAGGGCAACTCCTGCCACATCCATCTCTCGCTCACCGACGAGAACGGCGAGAACGTGATGGCCGGCGACGGCCCGGACGGCATGTCCGAGCTGATGCGCCACTTCCTGGCCGGTCAGCTCGCCGCCCTGCGCGACTTCTCCCTCCTCTACGCGCCCAACATCAACTCCTACAAGCGCTTCCAGCCCGGCTCCTTCGCCCCCACCGCCGTCGCCTGGGGCGTCGACAACCGCACCTGCGCCCTGCGGGTCGTCGGCCACGGCCGATCGACGCGCTTCGAGAACCGGCTGCCCGGCGGCGACGTCAACCCGCACCTCGCCGTGGCCGGGCTGATCGCGGCCGGTCTGCACGGGGTCGAGCACCGGCTGCCGTTGCCCCAGGCGTGTACGGGCAATGCCTACACCGCGGCGTACGACCAGGTGCCGACGACCCTGCGCGAGGCGGCCGAGCTGTGGGAGGCCAGCCCCATCGCGAAGGAGGCGTTCGGCGAGGAGGTCGTCGCGCACTACCTGAACATGGCGAAGGTCGAACTCACCGCCTACGACTCCGCTGTGACCGACTGGGAGCTGCGCCGCTCCTTCGAACGCCTCTGACCACCCCCGCTACCGATCGAGGTCCGTACGTGTCCCAGCCCACCCTGGATGTCCTCAACCCGGCGACCGCCGAGGTCATCGCCACCGTGCCCGCCGCCTCGGCCGCCGACGTGGAGGCGGCCGTCGTCCGCGCCGCCGCCGCGCAGCGCCCCTGGGCGGCCACCGCGCCCGCGGACCGGGCGAGGCTGCTGCGCCGCTTCGCCGTCGTCGTCGACGAACACATCGAGGAACTGGCCCAGTTGGAGGTCCGGGAAGCCGGCCACACCATCGGCAACGCCCGCTGGGAGGCGGGCAACGTGCGTGACCTCCTCGACTACAGCGCGGGCGGCGCGGAGCGGCTGCTCGGCCGGCAGATCCCGGTGGCGGGCGGCATCGACTTCACGATCCTGGAGCCGCTGGGCGTCATCGGTGTCATCGCTCCCTGGAACTTCCCGATGCCCATCGCCGCCTGGGGTCTGGCCCCGGCGCTCGCCGCGGGCAACGCCGTCCTCCTCAAGCCGGCCGAGACGACCCCGCTGACCGCTCTGCGGCTGGCCGAACTCGCCCTGGAGACAGGTCTTCCCGAGGGGCTGTTCCAGGTGCTGCCCGGTGAGGGTCCGGTGGCAGGAAGCGCCCTGGTGGACCATCCGGGCGTCGCGAAGATCGTGTTCACCGGCTCCACCCGCACCGGGAAGCACGTCATGACCCGGTGCGCGGAGCGCGTGAAGCGCCTCACCCTGGAACTCGGCGGCAAGAGCCCGAACATCGTCTTCGCCGACGCCGATGTGGAGGCAGCGGCGGCAGCCACCCCGATGTCCTTCCTCGACAACGCGGGCCAGGACTGCTGCGCCCGGACCCGGATCCTGGTGGAGCGGTCCGTGTACGACCGGTTCCTGGAGCTGCTCGTCCCGGCCGTCGCCGCCGTGGTGGTGGGCGACCCGGCCGACGAGAAGACGCAGATGGGACCACTCATCTCGGCCCTCCAGCTCGACCGGGTGCGGGGCTTCACCGACGGCGTACAGGAAGCCGACGGCGTGACTGCCATTCTCGGCAACGCTCCTGAGGGGCCCGGGTTCTGGTATCCGCCGACCGTGCTCGCCGGGGTCGCGGCCGGCGCTCCGGTGGCCGTCGAGGAGGTCTTCGGGCCGGTCGCGGTGGTCCTGCCGTTCGACGGCGAGGAGGACGCCCTGCGCCTGGCGAACGCCACCGAATACGGGCTGGCCGGATCGGTCTGGTCCCGGGACATCGGGCGCGCGCTCCGCGTCGGCCAGGGACTGCGGGCGGGCAATCTCTCCGTCAACTCGCACTCCAGCGTGCGCTATTCGACCCCGTTCGGCGGCTACAAGCAGTCGGGACTGGGCCGTGAGCTCGGTCCCGACGCCCTGGCCGCCTTCACCGAAACCAAGAACATCTTCATCAGCACGGAGGCCTGAGCACCATGAACGACACTTCTTCCGTCTGCCGCCGCCTGGTCGGCCGCGCCGCCGTCGTCACCGGAGCCGGCAGCGGCATCGGCCTGGCCACCGTACGGCGGCTGGCCGCCGAGGGCGCCCTTGTCGTCTGCGCCGATGTGGACGAGGTGAGCGGCAAGGCCGCCGCCGAGGAGGCGGGCGGGCTCTTCGTCCGTACCGACGTCACCGACGCCGGGCAGGTCGACGCCCTCTTCAAGGCGGCGTTCGACACCTACGGTTCGGTCGACATCGCGTTCAACAACGCGGGGATCTCGCCGCCGGACGACGACTCCATCCTGGAGACCGGCCTCGAGGCCTGGCGCCGGGTGCAGGAGGTCAACCTGACCTCCGTCTACCTCTGCTGCAAGGCCGCCATCCCGTACATGCGCACCCGGGGCAAGGGCTCCATCATCAACACGGCCTCGTTCGTGGCCCGGATGGGGGCGGCGACCTCGCAGATCTCGTACACCGCGTCCAAGGGCGGGGTGCTGGCGATGTCGCGTGAACTGGGGGTGCAGTTCGCGCGCGACGGCATCCGCGTCAACGCGCTCTGCCCGGGGCCGGTCAACACCCCTCTGCTCCGGGAGCTGTTCGCCAAGGACCCGGAGCGGGCCGCACGGCGGCTGGTGCACATCCCGGTCGGCCGGTTCGCCGAGCCGACGGAGATCGCCGCCGCCGTGGCGTTCCTGGCGAGCGACGACTCCTCGTTCGTCAACGCGACGGACTTCCTGGTGGACGGCGGGATCGCCGGGGCGTACGTCACCCCCGTCTGAGCCGGCACGCGCAGGCGGCCGCTACCCCGCCCCCTGGGCCGGTGCTCCCCTCAGCCGCTGCGAGCGGAGCACCAGCAGCATCTCGAAGCGCTGGTCGGGGTCGTCGATCGCGTCCCCCCACAGCTCGCGGATCTGGCGCAGCCGGTAGCGCGCCGTCTGCGGGTGGACGCCGAGGCGCTGGGCCACCTCGGGCGCGCCGCCGGGCGTCTCGATCCAGGCCAGGAGGGTCTCGGCAAGCCGCTTCGCCGCGGTCGGGCCGAGGCCGTCCAGCGGGGCGAGGCAGCGGCGGGCGGCCGCGTCGATCAGCTCCCGGGACGGCAGGAGCACCAGTTCCTCCGTGCGCTCGGTGCAGTGCAGCACCTCGCCCTGCGGCAGCAGGTTCTTCTTGATCAGCTGGACCGCGGTCTCCGCCCAGCGCAGGGAGGTCGCCGCCGCGGCCAGCGGCACCGACGGGCCGATCGCGCCGGACCAGCCGGCGGTGGCCCGGCGCAGGGTGTCCGCCCGGCCCGCCGTCTCCGGGTCGGGGATGACGATGCGCGGCTGCTCACTCTCCATCTCCAGCAGAACCCCCTGTCCCACCGCCGGGGCCACGGCCTCCCGGGCGGGGCGCATCAGCACGCCCACCGCGATGGTCTCCGGCAGCTCCCAGCCGACGCGGGCCGCCCGCTCGGCGAGCATCCTGGCCGAATCGCCGCGGGGCTCCACCAGCAGGAGGTCGATGAGCTGGCGCTGGAGGCGCAGCCGTTCGCTGGCGCGGCGGGCCGCCGCCTCGGCGTAGCCCAGTACCGACTGTTCCACGAGGCCGTCCAGATACTCGAACCCCGATTCGGCCAGCTCGTACATGGCGGGCGCGGCGATGTCGACCTGCTGGCCGATCTCGGCGAACCTGCGCCACGTGAGCCGGACCCCGAGCCGGTAGATGGCCTGGAGCGAGTCGAGGCTGCGGCCGTGCAGCCCCTCGCCCCGGCCGAATTCCTGGAACACCTCCGGCGGCACGCGGGGGTCGGCGGCGCCTGCGCCGAGGTGGCGTACGAACCCCTCGATGGCGCGACGGATCCCCACGAGGGCCATCGGCTCGCCGGACTCGTCCTCGACCAGCTGGAGGTAGGGGTAGTCCTGCCGGATCTCGGTGAGGATCGTCTGGGCGATCTCCGGTGCCTCGGCCAGGGCGATGGAGGCGAACCGCTCCACCTTCGACCGGGGTACCTCCTGCCAGGCGCGAGGCGTCACGAGCCCGCCGGCGCGGTGTCGTAGCTGATCAAAGGCGTGTTCGGCTGCTCGGGCGTGGCGTCGAGCAGGGCCACGATGCCGAAGGCGGCACCGAAGGCGAGCGCTGCGGCCACCAGGGTGGTGGCGGCAGCGGCGATGAGTCTGCGCATGATCGGGTCAGCTCCTAGCTGGAGTCGATCCCTACTCCGTGATGGCCGGGCCCCTCCGGCTGGCACACAGTGTCGACAGTCCATTGACATTCCGTCAAGGGCTTGCTTACTGTTCACGCCAATCAAGGGCTGACCGGCCCGGGGCCCGTGCACCTCCCGCGAAGAGATTCGACCCAGGAGTGCCCGGATGCGCCGCAATGCTTCACCTCTGTCACTGTTTCTGCTGGGTGCAGGGGTCTTTCTGCTCGTACTCGCGCCCCTGCTCGTCTGGTATGTCCAGCCGCAGGCGAAGCGCACCCCCATAGACATCGACACCACCACGGTCTTCACCGGGACCGGCAGCTACTTCGACACCTCGAAGGTGAAGACGGTCGAAGGCAAGGAGATCACGATCACCCGCCAGGTGCGCGGGGACGTGGCCGACAGCCTCAAGAGCGGCAACGCCGTGTGGGACGTCTCCACATCCGTCGACCACGAGGGAACCCTGCCCGCCTCCGACCCGCGCGACGCCCTCCAGTGGACCGTGGAGCGCTGGGTGACCGACCGGTCCACCAACGAACCGGTCCACTGCTGCGAGGAGACCCCGGCCTTCGACGGGGAGGCGTATCTGAAGTTCCCCTTCGATGTCGAAAGACGTGCTTACCGCTGGTGGGACGGCGCCCTCGGCGGCGTCGTACGGCTCGACTACGCAGGCAGGAAGAGGGTGCAGGGGTACGAGGGGTACCTGTTCAAGGGGACGGTCGAGCCGACCCGCACCGGCGTGCGCCAGGTGCCCGGCGTGCTCGTGGGCAAGCCCCGTACACCGCAGATCCTCGCCGAGGAGTGGTACTCCAACAGCGGCATCGAGCTCGTCGTGGACCGGCGCACCGGGCGCATCATGAACGCGGCGATCGGCCCGAAGAAGACGCTGCGCGCGCCGGGCTCCTCGAAGGACGCCGTCACGCTGCTGGAGAGCAAGCGGGTCGAATTCACCAAGGAGACCCAGCTCAAGCAGGTGGAGCTGGCGTCGGCGGACAGCGACCGGCTGGCGCTGCTCTCGGGGACCGCGCCGGCCGGGGCGGTCGGAGTGGGGCTCGTACTCGCGACCGTGGGCATCGTGCTCGTCGTCCGGGGGCGCAGGACGGAGCCGGAAGCCCCGAATACTCACATGATGACGAACTCGCCCACCTGAGTTACCGGCAAGTTGTCGCATCGGTGAGTAGCCGAGGGCGTAGCCGTACCGAAAACTGTCTATCCCCACCACTGCACGGCCCCCGGTCTCTCATCCCTTGTTCGCGCGCCCCACAGCCGCGTTCTCCGCTTTCGTACCCGAATCCGCTCGTCCCGCTCCCGTAGTGCCCCAGCCCCTCCCCTTTTTCCTTCCGTCCCTTCTCCGTCCCTTCTCCGTGTTCTTCAAGCCCCGCCCGCGTCCCCCGCCCCCGAGCCGAGTTGGAGCACCCATGCCCCAGCACGTACCTCCCCCGCTGCTTCCCGCAGCCGCGCCGCAGGGTCAGGGCCCGGTCTCCCCCAGGATTCCCGCCTCCCCGAGACGCATCGTCTTCCTCGCCCACCGCGACCTGGGCAACCCGGCCGCGGGCGGCTCCGAGCTGCTCATCGACCAGCTCGCCCTCGGCCTCACCGAACGGGGCCACGACGTCACCCTCCTCTGCGGCGGACAGGCCGCGCGCCGGCCCTACCGGGTCGTCTCCGCGGGCTCCCAGCTGGGGCACTACCTCGGCGCGCGCTCCGCGTTCGCCCGGCAGGTCGGCAGCTGTGACCTGCTGATCGAGGTCTGCAACGGCATGCCGTACCTGGCGCCCCTGTGGCACCGCGGTCCGACCGTGTGCCTGGTCAACCACGTCCACACCGATCTGTGGGAGATGAGGTTCCCGGCGCCGGTGGCCCGCGCCGGGCGACAGCTCGAACACTGGGCCCTGTCCCGGGCCTACCGGGACCATCTGATGATCGCCGTTTCGCCGTCCACCGCGGGCGCCCTGCGGGAGCTGGGCGTTCCGGACGAGCGGATACGGCTGGTGAACAACGGCGTCCAGGATCCGCTGCCGCAGAGCGAACGGTCCGCGACCCCGCTCTTCCTGGCGCTCGGCCGGCTGGTCGACTACAAGCGCATCGACCTGCTGCTCCAGCTCTGGGAGCGGGTACGGCCGGTCACCGGTGGCCGCCTCGTGATCGTCGGTGACGGTCCCGAGCGGGAGAAGCTGGAGCGGCTCGCCGGCCTGGATGTGGAGTTCGCCGGGCATGTGTCCGAGGCGGAGAAGCACCGGCTGCTGTGCGCGTCCTGGATGCTGCTGCACCCGGCGGCCGTCGAGGGGTGGGGACTGGTCGTCACGGAGGCCGGGACCCGGTCGACGCCGACCCTCGGCTTCGACGTCCCCGGACTGCGCGACTCCGTCGAGGACGGGGTCACGGGCATCCTCGCCCGGGGCGAGTCGTCCTTCGCCGCGGCCTGGTGCGCGCTGGCGCTCGACGAGGAGCGCCGCGAGGCGATGGGCAAGGCGGCGCGCGAGCGGGCCGCCGCCTACCGGTGGAGCAGCAGTGTGACCCAGCTGGAGGCCGTGGCCGCCGAGGCGATCAGCGGTACGCGGTCCTGGCCGACGGGTGCCCGCTCGTGAAAGACCCGTCCTTCCGCCGCTCCCTCACCCTGTTCCGCGCCTTCCTCCGCGAGGAGGAGGACCCGGTCACCGTGTACACCCTGCTGGCCAGGGACGCGGCGGACCAGGTCGAGCGGTACGTACCGCTGCAAGGGAAGGTCATCGTCGACGTCGGCGGTGGCGACGGCTACTTCACCCGGGAGTTCCGGCGGCGCGGCGCGCAGAGCTATCTCTTCGAGCCGGACCGCGGTGAGCTGCGCACCAGGCCGGCCGAGGGGCCGCGGGACACGGTCGTCGCCGACGGCTATCTGCTGCCCCTGGCGGACGGGGCGGCCGACGTCGCCTTCTCCTCCAACGTGCTGGAACACGTCGCGGACCCGCACACCTTCATCAGCGAGATGGCGCGCGTCACCCGTCCCGGCGGGCTGATCTACGTCTCGTTCACCAACTGGTACTCGCCGTGGGGCGGCCACGAGTGGGCCCCCTGGCACTACGCCGGCGCCGAGCGCGCCCGCGCCCGCTACGAGCGGCGCACGGGCCACCCGGCCAAGCACCGCCTCGGCGAGAACCTCTTCAGGATCGGCGTCGGCCCGACGCTGCGCCATGTGCGGGGCCGCACCGACGTGGACGTGGTGTCCGCGCGGTCGCGGTACTGGCCGGTCCTGCCCGAACTCGTTACCCGGGTGCCCGGACTGCGGGAATTCGCCACCTGGAACCTCCTCCTCATTCTCCGGCGGTGTTCATGACCAGCGCAGTCCACCTCCCACCCCACCAGGCCCCGGACGGCGGCGACCCACCGCCCGGCAGACCGGTCGAAGAACCGGCGGCGCCCCGTTCGCGGCGTTGGCTGCTGGGGTTCTGGGCCACGGTGTTCGTGGCGTTCCTGGCGGTGTCGCCGGGACGCATGACCTTCGACACCAAGCTCGGGGTCGTCGTGGATCCCGGGCGGTTCCTCGGCGACCTGGGCGAGCTGTGGCACAGCAGGTCCGGCTTCGGCGGGATCACCGACCAGTACATCGGCTACCTCGTGCCGATGCTGCCGTACTACGGCCTGGCCGATCTGCTGCGGGTGCCGACCTGGCTCGCCGAGCGGCTGTGGCTCTCGCTGATCGTGGCGGCCGCCTTCTGGGGCGCGCTGCGGCTGGCGGAGCGGCTGCGCGTGGGCTCCTCGGCCACCCGGCTGCTCGGCGCGCTCGTGTACGCGCTGTGGCCGACGTACACCATCGTCGTCGGCTCGACCTCCGCCGCCGCCCTGCCCGGCGCGCTGCTGCCGTGGGTGCTGCTGCCGCTGACGGACCCGCGGCTCGCGCCGCGGATCGCCGCGGCCCGTTCCGCGCTGCTGATCCCGCTGATGGGCGGGGTGAACGCGGCGTCGACGCTGGCCTCGCTGCTGCCTGTCGGGCTCTATCTGCTGTCCCGGCCGGCCGGTCCGCGCAAGCGGGCGCTGCTGCTCTGGTGGATCCCGGGCGTGATCCTCGCGACCGCCTGGTGGATCGTTCCGCTGCTGCTGCTGGGCACCTTCGGTGAGAACTTCATGCCGTACGTGGAATCGTCGTACACCACGACGACGACCATGTCGGCGACCGAGGTGCTGCGCGGCGCGGGCAACTGGGTCGGCTATCTGAACTTCGGCGAGCCGTGGCTGCCCGCCGGGTGGACCGTCGCCACGGCGACCGTCACCATCCTGGGCTCGGCGCTGGCCGCCGCCCTGGGGCTGGCCGGTCTGGCGCGGCGCGATCTGCCGGAGCGCCGCTGGCTGGTGCTGACCGTGCTGTCCGTCGCGCTCGTCACGCTCGCCGGGTACGGCGGTGCGCTGGGCGGTCTCTTCCACGGGACCGTGCAGGAGTGGCTGGACACCTGGCTGGTGCCGTTCCGGAACATCTACAAGTTCCAGACCGGTCTGGCCCTCGCCCTGGCGCTCGGCCTGGCGCACATCGCCGCCGTGGCCTCGCTGCGGCTCGGCCGCGACGAGCGGGTGCCGGTGCGGGCACGCCGGCTGGCTCCGGTGATCGCCGCCGTGCTCGTGCTGCCCGGCTTGGCCTGGCCGTACGTCAACGGGTCGATCCTGCAGCCCGGCTCGTTCAAGGAGATCCCGGACCACTGGTCGAAGGCCGCGGGCTGGCTGAAGGAGAACTCGGCCGACGACCGGGCCCTCGTCGTCCCCGCCACCGCGCACGGCATCTACACCTGGGGCTCGACCATCGACCAGCCGCTGGACGTGCTGGCCGACACGCCGTACGCCCAGCGCGACTACGTCCCCTTCGGCACGCCGGGCAACCGGCGGGCGATGGACGCGGTCGAGCAGGCGCTGACGTCCGGGGGCCAGGTGCCCGGGCTGAGCGAGTACCTGAACCGGGCGGGGCTGCACTACGTCGTGGTCCGCAACGACCTGGACCCCGACCAGCTGGGGTACGTCCCCACCACCACGGTCAAGCGGACGCTGGAGGCGTCCGGCTACCAGCGGGTCACCGGCTTCGGACCGGTGATGACCGGCGGCCGCATAGCCAACGACACGCCCGTGCAGATCGAGGGCCTCTACCCGCGCCAGGAGGCGGTGGAGATCTACGAGCCGCCCACCGGCACCGAGCGGCCCGGCCGGGCGGGCATCGCCCCCGTCTCCTCGACCGCCGTCGTCAGCGGCGGCCCGGAGTCCCTGCTCCCGCTCTCCGCGAGCGGCGCCCTGGAAGGCCGGCCCACCGTGCTGGCCGGCGACGCCCACCCGGGCGTGGGGAAGCCGTCGCTCTACGCGGCGGGCGACGGACTCCGTCGCGCCGACACCCGGTTCGGCCTGGTCAACACCAATACGTCCCACACCTATACGGCCGACGAGCGCAACGCGCCCGAGTCGGAGCAGGACCCGGGTGCGGCGCCGCGCCAGATCCTGCCGACTTCAGGGAAGGAGCACCAGACCACGGCGGTGCTGCGGGGCGCGAAGTCGGTGAGTGCGTCGTCCATCGGCAACTGGCTGTTCCATCTGCCGCAGTACGACCCGGCCAACGCTTTCGACGGCAATCCGGACACCGCCTGGGCGGAGGGCTCCGCGGCCTCCCCGAAGGGCGAGTGGGTACGGATCGACTTCTCCGGTGCGCAGGAGCTTCCGGGCTCGTTGCGGCTCACCCCGCTGCCCAGCGGCAACGTCCGGGCGGCGGCGACCGAGGTGCGCGTCGAGACGGACCGCGGCCACAAGGACAGCCCGATCCGCCCCGACGGCTCCCCGCAGGAGGTGGCCGCGCCCGCCGGGCCGGCCTCGTGGCTGAAGGTGACGATCCTCAAGTCCCAGCAGGGACGCCCCGGTCTGACCGGCGCCGGGTTCACCGACATCGCCGTCCCCGGGGTGCAGGTCACCCGGATGCTGGAGTTGCCCTCCGACGCACCGCGTGAGGGCGCCGACTCGACGGTCTACTCGCTCAAGCGCGGCAGCGACCCGGGCGGGCTCTCCGCCGTGGCCGCGGAGACCGGGCTGCACCGCCAGTTCACGGTGGGGCAGGCCGGCCGGTACACGGTCGCCGCGAGCGCGGTGCCCGTGCCGGGCGAGGCGCTGGACAAGCTGTTGTTCGACCTGACGGGCAAGCGCGACAAGATCCTGGTCAGCGCCGACTCGACGGCCCGCCTCGGCACCAGCCTCAGCGCGCGCAACCTGACGGACGGCGACCTCACCACCGCGTGGATCGCGGGCGACCGTCCCGTACTCCATCTGTCCTGGCCGGAGAAGACCCAGATCGGCGAGATCGTGTTCGCGGCGGCCGGCGGGATCTCCACCCGGCCCGAACAGGTCCAGATCAGCTCGCCGGACGGCACGGCGGTGGCGGCGGCGGACGAGAACGGCATGGCCCGCTTCTCGCCCATCACCACCGACAAGATGGACATCACCATCTCGCGCCAGGCACCGCTCACCGTGCACAACCCTTTCGCCGGCGGCCAGTTGCAGCTGCCGGTCGGACTGAGCGAGGTCTACATCCCGGCGCTGGACAAGTTCCGCTCGCCGCAGCCCGCTCCGGAGAAGAAGTTCAGCCTGCCCTGCGGTCAGGGGCCGGTCCTCTCCGTCGGCGGCACGCTGATGGAGACCAGGGCCGAGGGCCGGATCAGGGACCTGACACAGCGTCGGCCCATCGCCGTCTCGCTCTGCTCCGAGCGGTCCGAGGTGGAGCTGGGCGCGTCGACCCACACCGTGGAGGCCGGCGACGCCGGTCCGCTGGCCATCACCGACGTCACGCTGTCCACCGGAGAGACGAAGGCCCCGCAGGCCACCGCCCGGACGGTCGACGTCAAGAAGAGCGACGGTGACCGGCGCACGCTGACGGTCGGCGCCGGAGAGGCCTCGTACCTCCAGCTCCACGAGAACCACAACAAGGGCTGGAAGGCCACGCTGGACGGCAAGGAGCTGACGCCGCTGCGGACCGACGGCTGGCAGCAGGCGTGGCTGGTCCCCGAGGGCGAGGGTGGCACGGTCACCCTGGAGTACGAGCCCGCGCTGATCTACCGGGCCGGGCTGATCGGGGCCGGGGTGCTGTTCCTGGTCCTGGTGGGGCTCGCCTTCGTACGCCGCCGGGGCTCCGGCCCGTCGGAGGGGTCGCACGAGAGTGCGTACGAGGGTCCGTACGCGGCTGAGTCGGTGCCGCCGGCTCCCGGCCTGATCCTGGGCACCGTGGCGCTGACCCTGGTGGGCATCGTCATCGCGGGACCGGTCGCCCTGGTGGTGCCCGTGCTCGCCGTACTCGCCCACTCCCGCCCGTCGTTGCTGGCGCCGGTCGCCTTCGCGGCGATGGCCGGGGCCGGGTTGGTCGTGGCCGTCAGCACCGGAGAGTTCACCGCCATCGGGAAGGGCGCCTTCGGGGGTACGGCTCAACTCCTCGCGCTGATCGCCCTGTTCGCCGCGCTGGTCACGGTCGGGTCCGCCCCGAGCAGGGGCAGGCGACGGGCCGTCCGGACTACGGAGCCCGTGGCCGCGACAGCCGGCGACGGGGACGGGGACCCGACGATCCCGCAGCAGGCGGCGCAGCCGTCCGGCCGGACCCTCTCCGCCGACGCCAAGAGGCCGCACACCGACCCGCCCGCGCGCGGTCCGGGCGGCCCCACGGCACCACCCGGCAGCGGAGGACCCATCGGATGACCGCCACGCATCCCGCCCGGCCGTACGCGGCCGGGCGGCTGCCCCGGGTGCCGTTCCCCGTCGTCGACGAGGTGGACCGGCACTGCGCGCAGGACGCCGAGCCGAGCACGATCCACATCGAGATCCATCTGCCCGGCCGGGTGGAGGAGGACCGGCTGCGCGCCGCGTTCGCCGCGTCGCTGGCGCGGTATCCGCGGGCGCTGATGCGGGAGCGGCCGCGCGGCCCCCTCGCGCGGCGGTACGAGTGGGAGCTGACGGACGCTCCGGACCGGGACCCGGTCACCTTCCCGCCGTCCGCGCCCGGGGCACTCGACCGGGCGCGGGCGGCGTCCCTCGGCCTCGCCCCGCCGCTCACCCTCTCCCCTCCGCTGCGGGTCGAGGTGGTCGAGGAGCCCGGCAGGGAGGGGTGTGTGCTGGTCTTCACCGTGCACCACACCGCGCTGGACGGGCCCGCCTGTCTGCGGCTGGCGGCGACGGCCGCCGAGATCTACAGCGGACGGTCCGCTCCCGAGCCGTCCGCCCCGGCCCGTCCGGCCTCCGCACCACCGCCCCGGCATTCCGGGCCCTCCGCCCTCACCCGGCCGGCCCGGGTGGCGGCGGGCAGCCCGGGGGCGGCGCCGGGCAACGGGCAGCTGCTGGCCGAACTGCCGGTGCCCCGGCGGGAGCCGGGCGCGCCCTACACGGTGAACGACCAGCTGATGGTGGCCACCGCCCTGACGGTGGCCGCCTGGAACCGGCAGCACGGGGCGGCCGAGCGGCCGCTGCGGATCACCATGCCGGTCGACGACCGCACCCGGGGCCCGGAGATGCCGATCGGCAACGGCACCCGGCTGGTCGAGGTCGGCTTCGACGCGGCGGAGGTGGCGTCCGGCAGGGACATCGCCGGGCTGCTGCGCCTGACCGCCGAGCGCACCCGCGCCCTGAAGGCACAACCGCGACCGCAACTGGGCCGCTCGACCTCGCTGTTGACCACCCCGCTGCTGCCGGTCGCCCTGCGTGCGGCATACACCCGGGGGCTGCGGGTGCTGGCGGGGCCGTGGACCTCGACGACCCTGCTCAGCAACATCGGCCGGATCCCCTACCCCTTGGACTTCGGCGACGCGGGGAGGTCCAGCGCCCTGTGGATCTCCGCGCCGGCCCGGCTGCCGAGGGGGCTGACGTTCACCACCGCGTCCACGAACGGCCGGCTGCACCTGGCCCTGCGCTGGTCGCGGACCCTGCTGGGCGACGCGGACGGCGAGACGCTGCTCGGCCTGTTCACCCGTCATCTGGCCGCGACATCCCCGGAGGCCCCATGACCGGCACCGCGCCCCTCTCGCAGGGGGCCGACGCCCCTGTCTCCGCTCCCCCTCCCGGGCTGCGGGACTTCTACGAGAACCCGGCCGTCCCCGTGGCGTCCGGTGACGGGCGCAGCCGACGCCAGGCGCGGCTGCTGGCCGACGCCCTGGACGCGCCGGGCCAGGTCATCGTGGACGTGGGGTGCGGCGACGGGTCGGCCGCCGCCACCGCCGCGCCGATCCTCACCGGGCACCGGCTGATCGGCGTCGACTGGTCGCAGGACGCGCTGCGCCGGGCCCGTCCCCGGATGGGCTCGGTGGTCCGGGGCGAACTGGAGCACGGCGGGCTGCCGCTCGCCGACGGGTGCGCGGACGCGGTGCTGTTCAGCGAGATCGTGGAGCACCTCGTCGACCCGGACCAGGCGCTGGACGAGCTGCGGCGCATCCTGAAGCCCGGCGGCCACCTCATGCTGTCCACCCCGAACCTGGCCGCCTGGTACAACCGGGCGCTGCTGCTGGCCGGGGTGCAGCCGGTGTTCTCCGAGGTCAGCCTGCGCGGGATCCACGGCCGCCCCGGCTCCGAGGTGGTGGGCCACCTCCGGCTCTACACCGCCCGTGCGCTGCGCTCCTTCCTGACGGCCTCCGGCTTCGAGGACGTGAAGATCACGGGCGCCCCCTTCCACGGCGTGCCGCGTCCGCTGCGGCTGGTGGACAGGGCGGCGTGCGCGGTGCCGGGTGCGGCATCCATCCTGCTGGCCCACGCGCGGCGGCGATAGCGCGATGTGGTGGGGTGTGGGAGCCGCGCTGGTGGCCAACCTGCTGTACAGCGTGGGGTTCGTGGTGGAGAAGCGGGCCCTGGGCAACCTGCCCGCGCTCTCCGCCGGCAAGCCGCTGCGCGTGATCCTCGTCCTGCTCACCAGCCCCCTGTGGATCCTGGGCGCGCTGTCGCTGGCGGCCGGTTTCGCGGCGCAGCTGATCGTCTACCGGGCACTGCCGATAGCGGCGGCGCAGGGCATCTTCGTGTCCGGCCTGGTGCTCCTCCTCCTGCTCTCCTCGACCGTCCTCGGCGAGGAGTCGACCGGCCGCGAACGCTACGCCCTGGGCGGCGTCCTGGTGGCGCTGCTCATGGTCGTCGCCTCGGTGCGCGAGGGCGAGGACCAGGTGAGCTCCGGCGCCCCCTGGATGCTGGTGCTCGTGGTCTGCGTCCCGGCGCTGGCGGCGGGCGTCTGGCTCTACGTCCGGGTGGAGAGCCGGGCGAACAAGCGCCACCGGGTGCCGACCAGCGGCATCGGCTACGGGGTGGCGGTCGGGCTGCTGTACGGCGTCAGCTCCCTGGCCGTGAAGGGCACCTCCAGCCGGCTGACCACCACGGACCTCGGGGAGGCGGCCCGGTCGCTGTTCGGCTCGCCCTACCCGTATCTGCTGCTCTTCACCGCCGTGGCCGGTCTCATCATGTCCCAGACAGCCCTGCAGCGCTGCCGGGCCTCCCTCATCGTGCCCGTGTGCACCACGGTGACCTGCCTGTTCACCGCGGTCCTCGGGACGCTCGCCTTCGGCGAGTCCCTCCCCGACGACCCGCTGCTGCTGACCCTGCGGCTGGCCGGCACGGCGCTGGCCCTCACCGTCCTGCTGGCCATGCCGCGCCATGACCCTCCCCCGGCGGGCAGCCCCGTCCTGACCACCTCCACGACCCACGTTCCCCGCCCCACCTCACGACCGAGGGAGTCTCCATGAACCCCGATGACCCGCTGCTCGCCATCCTGGCCTGCCCGCTCGACAAGGGCCCGCTGGCCCTGCTGACCGATGAGGAGGCGCTCTACAACCCCCGGCTGCGCCTGAGTTATCCCATCCTGGACGGCATCCCGCAGCTGCTGCCCTCCTCGGGCCGCAAGGTCGACGCCGACGCCCACGAGAGATACCTGGCGCACCTGAAGGCCTCGGCCGCGTGACGACGTTCGCCGCGGCGGTGGCGTCCCGGCTGCCCACGGGCCTGGTCGCCGCCGCCGCCGTCGCCCTGTACCCGCGCTTCGAACCGGAGCTGCGCCGGCTCTCCGACTTCTGCCCGCCCGGCTCCACCGCCGTGGACATCGGCGGCTGGTACGGGCCCTGGTCGCGCCGGCTCGCCCGGCGCTGCGCCGAGGTCGTCACGGTGGAGCCCGTACCCCACCTCGCCGACCATCTGCGCCGTACGCTGCCGTCGAACGTCCGGGTGGTGCAGGCCGCGGCGACGGACCACGAGGGCTCCACGGTCCAGCTCTGGTTGCCGGAGGGCGACGAGGGCGACCGCGGGGTCTCCTCGCTGGAACGCCGTGACATCCACGCGCACTGCGTCGAGGTGGAGTCCCTCACCATCGACGGCCTGGGCCTGCGAGGCGTCGGCTTCGTGAAGATGGACGTCGACGGCGCGGAGGTGGCCGCCCTGCGGGGTGCGGCGGAGCTGCTGCGGCGGGACCGGCCGGCGCTGCTCGTCGAGCTGGAGAGCCGGCTCGGCCCGATCGGACCGGCGATCACCCTGCTCACCGGTCAGGGGTACGCGGGGTGGGTCCTGTCCGCACGGCGCTGGGTCCCCCTGGCCGGCTTCGACCTGCCGGCCCACCAGGCGCGGACGGAACACCTCGTCCATCAGGGGCTGCTGCGCAGGGCGTTCGTCCCGCAGGGCACCCGGTACATCAACTCGGTGCTGTTCCTTCCCGACGGGCGGGTGCCGGGCGCCGCGGCGGCCTGAGCGAATCCACCGGTGCGGGCCGCGCTGACGGGAGAGGTCGCGGGGCAGGTGAGGGGAGAGCCGGGAGGCGCCCCTGCGAGGGCGGCCACCTGGCCGACCCGCCCAGACCGCCACGTAAGACCTGGCCGAGCCCGAGGAGTTCCACCGTGATCGAGACCGCAGACATCCGTGAGTGGCGTACGCGTGACGTCGTCGACGCCGAGGGGCGCAGGATCGGATCCCTGGAGTCCGTCTACGTCGACACGGGGACGGACGCCCCGGCGTTCGCAACCGTGGTGGTGGGCCTGCCCACCCGCCACCGGCTGGTCTTCGTACCGCTGGCGGAGGCGGTCGCCGGCCCGGACTACGTGAAGGTCGCCCACGACAAGGCCAAGGTGAAGGACGGCCCGTCGATCGGGACGGACGACGTCCTGCCCGCCGAGGACGAGCCGGCGCTCTTCGCCTACTTCGGTCTGCCCTACCTGCCCCCGGCCGACGGCGTACGCGTCCTGGCCCGCCGCTGACCTGGGCCCGTACGGGGGCGGGGACCCTGTCGCCCGCCGCCTGGCAGCGTCCGGTCCCTATGCGTACCGGTGAACTGCGCACCGCCGTCGGCGTGGTGCGGTCAGGGCAGGACCTCGACGTACCCGTCGGTCCCGTGCACGCGGATCCGCTGCCCGTCCCGGATCAGCCGGGTGGCCTGCTCCACGCCGACGACGGCGGGCAGTCCGTATTCCCGGGCGATCACCGCGCCGTGGGTCATCAGGCCGCCCACCTCCGTCACCAGGCCCGCGATGCCGACGAACAGCGGCGACCAGCTGGGATCGGTGAACCTCGTGACCAGGATGTCGCCCGCTTCGAGGTCGGCGTCCGCCAGGTCCAGGATGACGCGGGCCCTCCCCTCGGCAGTCCCGGCGGAGACCGCCAGGCCGGCCAGGGCCCCGGCCGGTACGTCCTCACGCCGGTACGCGCCGGTGACGGACTCGCCGTCCGAGGTGAGCACCCGGGGCGGTGTGAGCGCGTGGTACGACCGGAACGCGTCCTTGCGCTGCTGGATGAGCCGGTCATCCGCCCGGTGCGAGCGCACGACGTCGTGGAGCTCCTGGAACGTCAGGTAGAAGATGTCCTCCGTCTCGGACAGCACGTGGGCCTGAACCAGGCGCTCGCCCTCCTCCAGGAGGGCCTGTCTGTAGATGAAGTAGCGGCTGACGATGCCGTACTTCGGATACTCCCGGTATCCGGCGAAGGCTCTGACCTGGTCGATCTTCCGCTTGGCCTCGTCCGCTCTCCGGTCGCCGTCCGGCAGGGCGCGCAGGCGCGACAGAACGTCCTGTTCCTTCTGCCGCGCCTTCTGCCGGCCCTGCTCGAAGCGTCGTGCGGCGGCGCCCGGCCCGAAATTCCTGACGTTGTCGAGGATCAGGGGGATGAGCGTGGTGGGGCGCTCGCGCCAACGCGGCCTCGTGATGTCGATCTCGCCCACGCAGCGCACGCCGTACCGGTCGAGGTAGGCCTCGATCGCCTCGCGCGCTTCGGTGCCGCCCGGCAGCTTCGCCAGTTCGTCCAGGAAGCCCTCGTCCTCCACGTCCCTCAGGAACGCCACCACCTCGGGGTGCGGGCGGATCACGTCCGCCACGTCGAGCAGGTCCAGTCCCATCTCCGAGGTGATGTTGCCGGGGGCGGAGAGCGTGAGCGTGTCGGCCGCGTTCTTCTCGCCCAGCCACTCCCCCAGTTTGTCGTTGAGCCACCAGGTGGCCTCCATGCCCGCCGTGATCGCCTGCATGCTCAGCGGATCGCCGAGGACGCGCTTGTGCTCCTCGAAGGCCTCCAGCAGGAAGTCGAACAGCGCCGGTCCGCTCGTCGTCCGGATGTCGCGCTCCAACGCGGCGACGGACACCTGGCTGCGCTCCATCAGCTCCGTGACGATCGCCGGATCGGCCTCGGCCGAGGGCTCGGACGCACCCCCGGCCGGTGGTCCCCCGGGGCCCGTGTCCGGGAGCGACAGGACGAGACCGTCTCGGTCGAGGACGGTCTCCAGAGCGTCCCTGACCAGCGGGTCGCCTCTTCCCAGCACGTCCAGGAGGGCGGCGCGTGACGCGGGCGAGGCCAGCCGCCGGGTGACGTCGACGAACAGCCTTCCGCCGGCCTCGTGCATCGGCACCATGGCCGTCCGCTGCCACAGGGAGAGGCCCAGCGGTTTCATGGGGTCGGTCATCATCTGCTGATGGCCGACGGAGACATAGACGTGATGGTCCTCGTCACCGGCGTCGGGGATGGGGAACACGGTCGTGATCGGCCGACTCTGGACGATCCGGAAGTCACCGTCGGCCAGGCACCATTCAATGTCCTGCGGGCGGCCGAAGTGCGCTTCGATCCGCCGTCCGAGCCGCACGAGCTCCACGGCCTGCGCATCCGTCAGCGCCGGCCGCCCCTGCCGCTGCGGGTCGACCGCCACTTCCTGCGTACCGCCGCCCGGCAGGGCGTGAACGGCGCGCTGTTTGGCGGCGATCGTCCGGGCGACGACTTCGCCGTCCCGCACGGTGAAGACGTCCGGATTCACCAGCCCGGAGACCAGGGCCTCACCGAGGCCGAAGCCGGCGTCCACGGTGGCCGTTCTCCGGTTGCCCGAGAGGGGATCGGCCGTGAACAGGACGCCGGCCGCTTCGGGGAAGACCATCTGCTGGACGACCACGGCCATGTGGACCGTACGGTGGTCGATGCCGTTCCGGCTGCGGTAGGCAACGGCCCGCTCGGTGAACAGCGAGGCCCAGCACCGGCTGACGTGCCGGAGCACCTCTGCCTGCCCGACGACGTTCAGACAGGTGTCCTGCTGGCCGGCGAACGAAGCCGTCGGCAGGTCCTCCGCCGTCGCACTGGACCGGACGGCGACGGCGGTCCGATCACCCAGCCGGGCGAGCGCACCGGCGATCTCCGCCGCGAGGTCGCCGGGGATCGCGGTCTCCTCGATGGCCCGGCGGATATCCGCGCTGAGCGTGCGGACCGCCTCCCGGTCGTCCGGGTCCGAACGCCACAACCGGTCGAGCAGGTCGTCGATCGACGGTGCCTGCGCCACCACCCGCCGGAAGGCGTCCGCCGTCACGCAGAAGCCGTCCGGCACGCGGATGCCGTCGATCCGGGACAGCTCGCCCAAGTGCGCTCCCTTGCCGCCGACGACGGCGACCCGCGTCGCGTCGACCTCATGGAGGTGCACTACGTCTGTCCAGCACATCGTCATCCCTGATTCTTTCGCGAGTTGGGGCACAGGCCGACGATTCTGCGCGGTGGCCCGGGTCTTGTGGCAAGCCCCCCGGTGCGCTATATGTTGAGAAAGGCAAGGAGAGGGCTCTCCTTGCCTTTACTTGTGCGCCGCTCTACATGCCCCTCCTGGCTTCGCACGGCGGCTGCCGGATGGTGCGTTCGGGTCTTATGCGGTCGAGCAGCGTTGCGACCTGCGGATGATACGACCAGGTGGTGTTCTGCACGCTCTGGCAATTCCCGGCCGATGGCGAGCTGTCGGATCCTTGGCCGCGCTGTTTCGAAGGTGCGCTGAAATGGAATTCCGCACGGTGGTCGCGCTCGGAACTCCAGGCACAGCCGGCGAGGGCGACGAACCGCTTGTTCACGTGTCCGGCCGGACAGGCCTAGGGTGTCGCCGTGAGAGTGCTGCTGGTCGAGGACGACGCCAACCTCCGGTTCGGGGTGGCCGCCGCGCTGCGGGCCGCCGGGCTCGCGGTCGACGAGGCCGTCGATCTGCCGCAGGCCGACGAGGCCCTGTACGTCACCGCGTACGACTGCGCGGTCTTCGACCGGATGCTTCCCTCGGGGGACGCCGCCGCCTATGTGGAGGATCTCCGGCGGGGTGGGCGGGCCGTTCCGGTGCTGTTCCTCACCGCACGGGACACCGTCGCCGACCGGGTGGAGGGGTTCGCCCGGGGCGGTGACGACTATCTGGTCAAGCCGTTCGCCGTGCCGGAGCTGGTCGCCCGGGTGCGCAGCCTGTGCCGCCGCGCTCCGGCCGTGAGCCCGCCGGTGTTGCGGGTCGGGGATGTGGAGATCGACACCGCGCGGCGCCAGGTGCGCCGGGCGGGTGTGCTGCTGACCTTCACCCGCCGGGAGTTCGCGGTGCTGGAGGTGCTGGCCATGCGCGCCGACCAGGCGGTGGGCCGGGCGGAGCTGATCGAGAGCTGCTGGGACGAGATGGCGGAGCCGCAGTCCAACGTGCTGGAGGTGCTGATCTCGCAGCTGCGGCGAAAGCTCGGCGGGCCCCCGCTCGTCCACACCGTGCGCGGCGTCGGCTACCGCCTGGCGGCCGATGAGTCCGTCCGGTGAGGGCCGTACGCCATCCGTTCCGCTCCTCCCGCACGCTGACGCCGACGGCTCGCGTACGGAGGCTGCGCCGGCGCATCACCATGCTGTTCGCGCTGACCAGTGCGGCGGGGCTGGTCGCGATGGCCGTCCTGGCGGTGCGCAGCGACGGCGTGCGCGGGCGCGAACAGCTGGACCAGGCCATGAGCGCCGACACCAACTGGGCGCTGGGCCTGCTGGAGACCGACGAGGACGGCCGGCTGGACACCCAGCACCGCCGCAGAGGACGAGACTCCCCAGACCCCCGCCGACAACAGCGACGCCGCGCTCACCGCGGTCAACTGCCTCGACGTCCCCCACCCCCGCTCCCTGAGCCCCTACTGGGACGCCCTCGCCCCCGCCGACAGGGCCGCCGGGGTCTACGGCACCGCCGGGGTGACCGCCGAACTCACCTGCCGCGACTGGCCGTCCGGCGGCCGGCGCCCGCACCGGGTGGACGCGGACGGCGTACCGCCGGTCCTGGTCGTGGGCACGACGGGCGATCCGGCCACCCCGTACGAGGAGTCGGTGAGTCTGGCGGAGCAGTTCCCGGAGGGGATGCTGCTGACGTACGAGGGGCTCGGCCACACCGCGTACGGGCGGGGCGACGCCTGCGTCACCGCGAAGGTCGACGCCTACCTGGTGAAGCGGGAGCGGGTCCGCCCCGGGGCGACCTGCTGACCCGACGACATGGAGGTCAGGTCACCGGGGCGTCGGCTTGGGGCGCCTCCTCATTCTGCCGTGTCCCGGCCGGACCGAGAAGGACCACCGGCGCAAGGGCGAGCAGTCCGCCTCCGCAGCCCGCCCGGGCACTGGTCCTCCTCACCCCGTCCGGGCTCGCCGGGTTCTCCACCGCCGCCCTGCCCGGCGTCGTGCCCGCGGCTGAACGCGCTGTGGGCGCTCGGCGACTACAGCGCGCGGAGCGACCAGCCGATCATGAAGCACGGCAAGGTGACCTCGGCTTCCACCGCCTGAGCGGTCGCGCGGGGGGACTTTCCGGGGCACACCGCACCAGCCCGGACGGGAATTCTGAGGGATCCTCATTTACCGGCCGGTAAAGAGCTATGCGACGCAGGTCACACACCTCTACCGTCGGGGCAGCGCTCCGGGTCCCGCCGATGTCGGTGAGCCACCGACCGGGCCCCGGGTCCCGCACGTCTCCCGCCCCAGGAGGTCCGATGCCACCGCCCCCCCGCCCCTCGACGCTCCCGTCACCGGCTCCCCGCACTGGCTCTGGCCGCCGCGCTGGGAGCCCTCACGCTCGGCGCTCCCTCCGCCGCATCGGCCTCACAGGCCGCCGACGACGGGGATTACCTCGTCGGACGCGGCATCGCCGATGTCACCGGGGAGGCCGCCGAGACCGGGATGATGGGCTACTCCAGCTTCGACCAGAAGACCTCCGGCATCCACCAGCGCCAGAGGTCACGCGCGTACGTCGTCGTCGACCGGGCGACCGGCAAGCGCGTCGTGTACGTCAGCGCGGACCTCGCGATGATCTTCCAGTCCGTGCAGCAGGGCGTCATCGCCCGCCTCAAGGAGCGCTACGGCAGTCTGTACGGCGACGAGAACGTGCTGCTCTCCGCCACCCACACCCACTCGGGCCCCGGCGGTTACTCCCACCACGTCGCGTACAACCTCTCCGTGCTCGGCTTCCAGAACGGCACCTACCGGGCGATCGTCGACGGCATCGCCGAGTCCGTCGCCAAGGCCCACGACGACCTGAAGCCCGGCACCCTGAGCCTGGGCACCGGCAGACTGACCAACGCCAGCGTCAACCGCTCCCGCGAGGCCTTCGACCGCAATCCGGCGGCCGACCGGGCGGCCTTCCCCGACGGGATCGACCCGGCGATGACCGTGCTGCGGTTCCGGCAGGGCGGCAAGGACGCGGGCGCGATCAGCTGGTTCGCCACCCACAACACCTCGATCACCAACAAGAACACCCTCATCAGCCCCGACAACAAGGGCTATGCCGCCTACGCCTGGGAGCACGACCACGAGGGCGTGCGCTATCTCGACGACACTCCGGGATTCGTCGCCGCGTTCCCCAACACCAACGCGGGCGACATGTCCCCGAACCTCCATCTCAAGCCCGGGTCGGGGCCCACGGAGGACGAGTTCGAGAACACCCGCATCATCGGTGAGCGCCAGCTGGACAAGGCCCGCGAGGTGTACGCCGGTGCGCGGCCGGTGACCGGCGGGGTCGACGCCCGCCTCACCTATGTCGACATGGAGAACGTCACCGTACGCGGGGAGTACACCACGGACGGGAAGGAGCAGCGCACCTGTCCCGCCGTCGTGGGCGCGTCCACGCTCGCGGGCAGTGTGGAGGACGGCCCGGCGATCCCCGGCTTCGAGGAGGGCACGCGCACCCCGGTCGCAGGCATCATCGACGCGCTGCGCATCGACACCCCGTCCTGGCTCGCGACCTGCCAGTACCCGAAGGCCGGCCTGGTCCCCACGGGCCTGCTGAGCAACGTCCACCCGGTCACCCCGAAGATCCTCCCGCTCCAGATCATGAGGATCGGGGAGCTGTACCTGGTGGCGGGCCCGGGCGAGTTCACGATCACCGCCGGGCTCCGGGTCCGCCGGACCGTGGCCCAGGAGCTCGGGGTCCCGCTGGAGCGCGTGCTGCTCCAGGGGTACGCCAACGCCTACAGCCAGTACGTGACGACGCCGCAGGAGTACGACACCCAGAACTACGAGGGCGGCTCCACGCTCTACGGCCGCAACACGCTCCCCGCCTACCAGCAGGAGTACGCACGGGTCGCGGCCTCCCTGCGCCAGGGCACCGCCATCGGCCGGGGCACGGCACCGCCGGACGAGTCGGCCCGGCAGTTCACCTTCCAGACGGGCGTCGTGTACGACAACCCGCCGCTCGGCAGGTCCTTCGGCTCGGTGCTGACCGCACCGGCCTCGTCGTACGCGCGCGGCTCCACGGCGACCGTCGAATTCGCCACCGGGCACCCGAAGAACAACGTGCGCCGGGACGGGACCTTCCTGGAGGTCCAGCGTCTTGAGGGCGGGCAGTGGGTGCGGGTGCTGGACGACGGCGACTGGCGCACCACGTACCGCTGGAGCCGGGTCAACGGTCTGACCGGTACGTCGAAGGCCACGGTCACCTGGGCCATCGGGGCGGACACCGCCCCCGGCACGTACCGGATCGTGCACCACGGGGACGCGAAGAACCTGCTGGGGAAGATCACGCCGTTCACGGGCACATCCCCCACGTTCACCGTGACGGGGTGAGGGCGTGGGAGGGGGCCCGACCGCGGACCCCCTCCCACCACGGTTTCCGTACAGGAGATGCCAAGCCCCGGCGCCGGGTCCATGCTGGTGGCATGGGTGACCAGCCCGGCCCCGAGCCCACCGTGTCCGTCCAGCGGGACCTCCGGTTGCTGGAGGCCGCTGGGGCACATCCGGCGGGCGCGCCCGCCGCGCAGCTGGCCAAGGAGGCGGAGCTGCCGGAAGCCGTGGCCGTGGAGCATCTGCGCGCACTGGCCGAGGACGGCTACCTCGACGAGCTGGACGACGGAGCGTTCACCCTCGCCGACCGGGGCCCGTCGCCGGGCGCGGGATTCGGTGACGGGGCGTGGAGCCAGAGCATCCGCCCGCTCCTCACCTCCCTGCGCGACGACCTCGCCGCCGCCGCCTACCTGACGCTGTACGACGAGGGGGAGATCCGGGTCCTCCAGATCGTCGACAGCCCACGGACCCCGCGGGCCGACCTCTGGGTGGGTTTCGAGGAGGCGGGACACGCCACCGCGCTGGGCAAGAGCGTGCTGGGCGGGCTGGACGAGGAGGCCCGCGCCAACTACCTCTCCCGCCATCCCCTCGCCGACCTGACGTCCCACACCATCACGCGCCGCGAGGAGCTGATCCGGGAGCTCGACGCGTCGCCGATGGGGCCGCTCACGATGGACCGGGAGGAGTACCGGCGCGGCACGACCTGTGTCGCCGTACGTGTGTACAGCGGCGACCAGGTCGGCTCGCTCGGCATCTCCTTCCGCTCGGACCGGATGTACCGGACCAGCGAGGTCAGGGCCCAGCTGCTGTCGTCGGCGCTGCGCGTCACGCGCAGGCTGACGCTTCCGGAGTGAGTCGGCCGGCTACTCGGCCATCTCGTACGCCCCCGACAGCTCCTCCACGCGCTCCCAGATCCGCGCCGAACGCGCCGCGTCGACGACGGGGCGCCGTACCGCGCCGAGCGCCCAGTCCTGCTGGTCCTGGGTGGCGGAGTCCTTGCCGTGCAGCTCGACGGCGTGCGCGGAGAAATCGCGGACGAGGACGGCGAACAGCTCGTCCAGCAGGTCCTGGTCCAGGCCGGTCAGCCGGGCCTGCTCCAGGATCAGCTGGCCGTGGACGACGAGGGCGAAGAGCTGGCCGACGGCGAGGAGGAGGTCCAGGTCGCGGCTCTGCTCCTCGTCGGGGGCGGCGGTCTCGACGAACGTGCACAGCGCGTCGGCCTGCTCACGGAAGCGGGCGACGTTCGCCACCTCCGCGTACGCGTCGAACGCGGGGCGCCAGTCGTGGAAGCGTACGGCGCCGAGACCGCGGGCGGGCCCCTGCCGGAACAGGAAGGCGTCGTCGGCCGCGTCGAGGCGGGAGGGCACGGCCGGGTGGTCGACCGGATTCAGCAGGTGGTTCCGCATGAACTTCAGGATCAGCGCGAGATTGACGTGGACCGTGCCCTCCAGCTTCGGCAGGCCCCGGATCTCGACGGCGGCCTGGGCGAAGTAGTTGTCCTTCTCGAAACCCTTGGCGGCGATGACGTCCCACATCAGGTCGATGACCTTCTCGCCCTCCGTGGTCACCTTCATCTTCGTCATCGGGTTGAAGAGCAGGTAACGGCGGTCGTCGGGGCCGGCGGAGCGGAAGTAGTCGACGGCGCGGTCGCTGAACAGCTTCATCCCGGCGAGCCGGACGTACGCGTCGGTCAGCTCGCGGCGCACGTGCGGGAAGGCGGTGACGGGGCGGCCGTAGAGGATGCGGTTGCTCGCGTGGGTGACGGCCTCGTACATCGCGTGCTCGCAGATGCCGATGGAGGCGGTGCAGAGGTTGAACTTGCCGACGTTGACGGTGTTGAGCGCGGTGTCGAAGGCGGTGCGGCCGGTGTGCAGGATGTCGGCGGGGGCCACCGGGTAGTTCTCCAGCCGGAACTCGCTGACGAACTTCGAGGAGTCGACGACGTTCTTCACCAGGTGGTACGCCGGGTGGCGGCTGTCGGCCGCGAAGAACACATACCCGTCCGGGCCCTCGACGTCGGTGCGGCGGCCGAAGACGGAGACGAGACCGGCGGCGTTGCCGTTGCCGATGTAGTACTTGGAGCCGGAGGCCAGGAAGCCGCCGGCACCCTCGCTGTCCGGCTCGAGCAGCATGTCGGTGGAGTAGATGTCGGCGCCGTGGGTCTTCTCGGAGAGGCCGAAGGCGAACACCTCGCCCTGGGAGAGGAGCTCGGCCGCCCGCGCGCGGGCGTCGGCGTTCTCGCTCTGCCAGACCGGGCCGAGCCCGAGGATGGTGACCTGCCAGGCGTACCAGTAGTCGAGGCCGTAGAACCCGAAGATCTCGTTGAGCGCGGCGATCCGGGCGGTGTCCCAGCGCTGTTCCTCGTTCCCCGCGGCGGAGGCCGGGGTGAGGAAGGTCGCGAAGAGGCCCTCCTTGGCGGAGAAGGCGAGGAAGTCGCCCAGCCAGGCGCGGGAGCGGTAGTCCTCGATCAGCCGGCGCTTGCCCCGCTCCTCGAACCAGTCGACGGTGGCGCGCAGCAGCCTGCGGGTCTCCGGGTCGAAGTGCTGGGGGTCGTAGGTGCGCGGGTTGAAGAGCAGGGACGCGGACTCAGCCATGAAGATCGCCTTCCGGGAGGGTTGAGGGTTCTTTCGGTGGTACGGAAGTGACGCGGTGGTACGGGTGTGGCGCCGGGAGCGGTTCAGGCGCCGGGTTCCGGCGCTCGCCGGCCGAGCCGGTGGAGGGTGTCGAGTACGTCGTCGAGCCAGGCGATCGTCATGCGCTCGTACGCGATGCCGCCCCGCAGCACGACGTGCTGGAGCTGCTGGCCCGGGTCCGGGGGTGCGGGCGCCTCCGGACCGGTGAAGTCGCGCACCTCTCCGGCGAGGTAGTGGGCGAGCCGGTCCCGGTGGACCTGGCGGTGACGCTCGACCTCGCGGACCAGGGCGGCCGGGTCGTCGAAGGCGGCGCCCCGGATCTTGACGGCGAGGTCGTGGCGCAGGCTCTCGGGCTCGATCGGCTTGTGCAGCCACTCGGCGAGGGCGGCGCGGCCCGGGCCGGCGACGGAGTACTCCTTCTTGTCCGGCCGGCCCTGCTGTTCGACCTCGCGGACGACGAGTCGGCCGTCGGCCTCCATACGGCTCAGGACGCGGTAGATCTGCTGGTGGCTGGCGGTCCAGAAGTAGCCGATGGACCGCTCGAACCGGCGGGCCAGCTCATAGCCGGAGCCGGGTTTCTCCAGCAGGGAGACGAGAATCGCGTGTTCGAGCGCCATACCGCGATCCTTCTATGCAACTCGTTGCATAGACAAGTCGCGGGGCCCGGGTGAGACACGGCTCACCCGGGCCCCCTCCCCCGCGCTCGGCCCTCCGGCACCCGAGGGACAATGGGTGCCCCGCCCAGCGCCGCCCGCCGGGCCCCTTCCCCCGGCAGGAGAACCACCGCCTTGTCCCACACCACTCCGCACGCCGGCCACCCCGACCTGCAGGCCGACTGCGGGAGCTGCTTCGGCCTGTGCTGCGTGGCGCTGCCCTTCGCCCGCTCGGCGGACTTCGCCGCGGACAAGGCCGGTGGGACGCCGTGCTCCAACCTCCAGGAGGACTTCGGCTGCGGAATCCATGAGCGGCTGCGTGAGAGCGGCTATCCCGGCTGCACGGTGTTCGACTGCTTCGGGGCGGGCCAGAAGGTCTCCCAGGTCACCTTCGGTGGCCGCAGCTGGCGCAGCGAGCCGGACTCCGCCCGCACGATGTACGAGGTCTTCCCCGTGGTGCGGCAGCTGCACGAGCTGCTGCGGTACACGGCCGAGGCCCTGGACCTGACGGCGGCCGGGGCCGTCCACCGCGACCTGCGCGGCGCCTACGACCGGCTCGACGCACTGACCCGGGACACCGCCGAAGCCCTCCTCGCCGTCGACGTGCCGGCCCTCCGCGCCGAGGTGAACACCCACCTCCTGCGCGCCAGCGAGCTCGCCCGCGCCGCCGTCCCCGGCAGGAAGAAGAACCACCGGGGCGCGGACCTCCTCGGCGCCCGGCTGCGCGGCGCCCGGCTGCGCGGAGCCACCCTGCGCGGCGCCTGCCTGATCGCCGCCGACCTCTCGGGCGCCGACCTGCGCGAGGCCGACCTGATCGGCGCGGACATGCGCGACGCGAACCTGAGCGGCACCGATCTGACCGGTGCCCTCTTCCTCACCCAGCCGCAGCTCAACGCGGCCCGGGGCGACGGGGCGACCAGGATCCCGGACGCTCTGCACAGGCCGGGGCACTGGGCAGCCTGAGCGGTTCTCCCCCGACCCACTTCTCCGCGCGCGCGGAGAATGGGACGTTTCGCCTGGGTAAGGCAGGGCACCCACCCTTGCGTGACCACCTGACCCCAACGTACGGAGCGTACGGAGCAAGGGAGCGATCATCATGGCGAACCCGCAGCAGCCCGAACAGCGGCGCAGCGACAAGGGCGGAGGCACTCCTCAGGACAGTGCCGAACTCAAGGCCAAGCAGCCGGGGACGCCCCGCGGCAGCGGCCGCGCCCACGGTACGGACAAGGGCGAGAAGGGCGGCGGCCCCGGCGGCGGTACGCCGCCGGAGGAGCAGCCCGACCACCCGTGACGCCGGCGGCAGCCCAGCCCAGCCCGGCCGGCGGGGCGGACGCGCGCATCGGCCCGTCCGCCCGGCCGGGCCCCTGTCCCGCGGGCGGGTGAGCCGGCCCAGGAGGGGTACCCGCAGGGCCGTCGGCCGCCGCCTCGGAGCGCGGGACCGCATCGGAGAACGCAGGATCGGAGCCTCCCGCGGACGTACCACCGCCAAGGACGCAGATCACGCAGAGCAGAGAGGCCACCATGACGAGGAGCGAACAGCCGCAGGACCCGAACCGGCTCCACCCCCGCCCGGACTTCCCGGAGCAGGACCAGGAGCACCCGGGCTGGACCGGTCCCATGGATCCGCCGCCGGATCACGGCGAGGACTCCTACCGGGGCTCGGGCCTCCTCACCGACCGGAAGACCGTCATCACCGGGGGCGACTCCGGTATCGGCCGTGCGGTCGCCCTGGCCTTCGCCCGTGAGGGTGCGGACGTGCTGCTCACCTACCTCCCCGAGGAGGAGAAGGAGGCGCACGAGACCGCCCGCCTGGTGGAGGAGGCAGGGCGGACGGCAGTGACCCTCGTCTGTGACATCCGCGACGAGAAGCAGTGCCGCTCCCTCGTCGAGCGGGCCGTCTCGGAGTTCGGCCGCATCGATGTGCTGGTCAACAACGCGGCGTACCAGATGTCCCAGCCCGACGGGATCTCCGCGATCTCGACCGAGCAGTTCGACCGGGTGATGCGGACCAACCTGTACGGGATGTTCTGGCTGTGCAAGTCCGCCCTGCCGCACATCCCGGCGGGTGGCTCGGTCATCAACACCACCTCGGTGCAGGCGTACAAGCCCAGCCCCCACCTGCTGGACTACGCCATGACCAAGGGCGCGATCGTCACGTTCACGCAGGGGCTCGCCCAGATGCTGGCCTCCGACGGGATCCGCGTCAACGCGGTGGCCCCGGGGCCCGTCTGGACGCCGCTCATCCCGGCGACCCTGCCGGACACCGAGGAGTTCGGGAAGCAGAGCCCACTGGGCCGCCCCGCGCAGCCCGCCGAGATGGCGCCCGCCTATGTCTTCCTCGCCTCCGCGAACGCCTCGTTCATCACGGGCGAGATCATGAACGCCACCGGCGGCACACCACTTCCCTGACGCCGGCCGGCGGGGTGGCCGGACCCGGAAGCCGTCGTCCGTGGCAAGAACCGCCATGAAGCAACCCTCTTGCCGCATCGCCACCATCCCGCTCCGAATTGCGCTGGAGCAGGGCTCGGTCTTCACCGGGCCCTGCTCCAGCGCTCCGGTGTCGAGGCACGCCCGACGCGGCCGACCCTCCGTCCGGATCGGGTGCCCACCCTGGGCTGGGCCCTGGGACCAGGTCCCGGACGGACCGGCCGGGAGGAAAGGCGTTTCCTCGCACCTTGCCGCGCTTCCGGTCAGGAAGCCGCGGCCTTCCCCGCGCGTCGGTCGAGGTACGCGGTGACAGGAGCCGCCGCGACCCCATGGACGACCACGGACATCAGCACGGTGAAGACCACGACCGCCCACATCTCGTCCTCGTACGGTCCGAAGTCGCCTTCCCCGCAGGCATAGGCGAGGTAGAAGAAGGACCCGATTCCGCGGATACCGAAAAAGGCGGTGGCCACCCGCTCCGTCGGCAGGCCCGGCCCTCCCAGCTGGGCCAGCCACCCGGTGGCCGGCCGGATCAGAAGGTGCAGCAGTACGCCCACAGCCGCTCCCCTCCACGTGAGCGAGGCCAGGCCGCCCAACGCCACGAAGGCGCCGAGGCCGAGCAGGAGCACCGCCATCAACAGGCGTTCGACCTGGTCGACGAAGTCGTGCATCACCCTGTTGTAACCATGGTTGCGTTCCGACCTCCGCAGGGCACAGGCGGTGGCGAACACCGCGAGGAAGCCGTATCCGTGCAGCATCTCGGCGACGCCGTAGGACAGGCACATCGCCGCCAGTGCCACGAACCCCTCGCCCTGTTCGGCAAGCCGAAGCGATCGGGCCCGGGACCGGAAGAGCACTTGGCCCAGCAGGAGCCCGATGGCGATGCCTACCACCACGCCCACAGTGACCCGGAGGAGCAAGTCGTCCCACGCCCAGTGCGTCATCCACCCTGCGGTCCAGCTCTCTCCAGCCGCGGCAAGGGCGATCGCGGCCGCGACGAAGGGAAAGGCGAGCCCGTCGTTCAGTCCGGCCTCGCCGGTCAGGGCGAAGCGGACCTCGTCCTCGTCCTCCTTCTCGTCGGACGGTTCCCCCACGCGCACCTCGGAGGCGAGTACGGGGTCCGTCGGCGCGAGGACCGCAGCCATCAGAAGCGCGACGGAGGCCGGCCAGCCGAGCAGCCACCAGACGGCGAGCGACGTCGCCCCGATCGTCAAAGGCATCGTCAGTCCCAGCAGTCGCCATGGGGTGGCCCAGGAGCGCCACCCGAAGGGACGGTTGATGGCCAGGCCCGCTCCCATCAGGGAGACGATCACGCAGAGCTCGGCCAGATGATGCACCCAGATCCGGTCGGCGACCGGATCGACCTCGGGAAGCGGCAAGGGCGTCAGGTAGAGGGCTCCGCCGAGGGCGACGAAGATGATCGGTACGGAGATCGGCAGTCGGGCCAGGAGGCGGGGCAGCGCGGCGGCGAGGAGGGCCCCGACGCCGAGACACCCGTACACCGCACCTTCGGTAGTGATCGACACGTCCGGTCTCATTCTCTCTGTCGTGCCCGGCAGATCGCCTGTCGCGGACCGCCGCGATGGCAGGCTGATGGCGTGATGCGCCTCACATGGTGCATCACACCAGGCCCGTGCCAGTAGTTGCGGTCAGGCTAGATCCCGGGGGACGGTCTCGTTCCAGGTGCGGGAGAAGACCCGGCGGCCGTCCTCGTAACCGTCCAGGGTCGCGTCGACGCTGAACTCCTCGGCGTTCGACGTCAGTACGGTGCTTGTCTCGACCCGGACGTCCCAGCCGGGCCGGGAGAAGGTCATGGTCCACGCCGAACGGCCGCTCAGGGAGGAGAAGTCGTCGGCCACGGAGGTGTACCTCTCACAGGCCCGCAGCCCGACCTCGACGCCGTTGTCCTCGTACCGCTGGAGTCCCCGGTCCTTCACGATGTCGAGGGCGGAGTGGTAGTCCACCAGGCTCCTGGACACGTTCCAGGCCTGCTCGGGCTCGGTGAGCCGGGTGACGGGGGGCGGCCGGCAGCCCTCCGGTTCCCCGAAGGACGCCTGGGGCATGCCGTCCGGCTCCTCGGCGGGGCGTACCGGCAGGGTCAGGGCGGCGCCGTCCTCGTGGACGGTGAGCAGGGCCGGTTCCGGGGCCGGCCAGACCAGGGGCCAGTACGACGTGGAGAGGGAGAGCCGGATGCGGTGCCCGGGCGGGAACGCCTGTCCTACTCCGTTCAGCGTGATCCTGGCGGGGTAGCGGCGGCCGGGCTCCAGCGGCTCGGGGTGTTCGTCGCTCTCCCGGTGCGTCAGGTTCAGCACGCCGTACGTCACCCGGGTGGCGCGGCCGTCCGGGGCCACGTCGGAGATCCTGGCGGTGATCTGGGCGACGGGGGCGGAGGCGGAGACCTCCAGGCCGACGGAGGGCGAGCCGAGGATCTCCACCCGTTCGGTGAGCGGTTCGGTCTCGAAGACGAGGGAGCCGCCGTCCTCCTCGCGCTGGTCGTAGGGCAGATCGGGCGGGGCGTTGTAGGAGGCCCACTTGCCCGCGAACTGGCCGACGGAGAGCGGTGACTGCACCGTACGCGTACGGCCGCGCGGGAGGGGCTCCTCCTCGTCCGCCGTCACGATGGTGGCGCCGCGCAGCGGGTGCACCACCTCCTTGATCTGCGGGGACGGCCAGGAGGGTTCGGCGACCCAGCGGCCGGGGCGCTCCTCGTACGACGTGGAGGGCGGGACGCTCTCCTGCATCCAGGTGCGGAGCATCGGCCCGTCCATGACGCCGTTGTCGATGCCCTTGAGCCAGTGGTCCCACCACTTGACGACCTCCTGGAGGTAGCCGATGGCAGGGCCGGGTTCGCCGAGGTGCGGCAGTTTGTGCGACCAGGGGCCGATCAGCCCCTTGCGGGGCACGTCGACGCCGGCCAGCAGCCGGGTGACCGCGTTGGAGTAGCCGTCCGCCCAGCCGCTGGAGGCGAGGACCGGGCACTGCAGCTGTGCGTAGTCCTCGCTGAGCGAGGCGTGCTGCCAGTAGGCGTCGCGGTGCGGGTGGCGGAGCCACTCCAGGACCCAGGGGCGGGCGGCTTCCAGCCGCTCCTGCCACATCTCCCGCCACCGGTCCCCCACCACCGCGGGGTCGGGGGGGCAGGTGGCGTACGCGAACATCGTCCCGGCCTCGGCGAGATTGTCGGAGAGCATGGCACCGCCGAGGTAGTGCATGTCGTCCGCGTACCGGTTGTCGGTGAACGAGGCGATGACGATGGCCTTCAGGCTCTCCGGCCGCCGCGCCGCCGCCTGGAGCGCGGCGAAGGCGCCCCAGGAGATGCCCATCATCCCGGTGTTCCCGTCGCACCAGGGCTGGGCGGCGACCCAGGCCAGCACCTCTTCGGCGTCGCGCTGCTCCTGCTCCAGGTACTCGTCCAGGAGGACGCCCTCCGACTCCCCGGTCCCGCGCAGGTCCACCCGTACGCAGGCGTAGCCGTGGCCCGCGATGTACGGGTGGTGGATGGCGTCCCGGGTGGAGGTGAGGTCGTTCTTGCGGTACGGGATGTACTCCACGACCGCGGGCACCGGCTCCCCGTCGGACGGGACGGGCCGCCAGATCCTGGCCGACAGCCGCACCCCGTCCGCCATGGTGATGGTGACGTGGTCCTCTACCTCGGTCTCGTACGGGAGCTGTTCGACGAATCGCATACGGGTGGCAGGGTCCTTCCTGACGTCGGGTCCGGTGGGGACGGGTACCCGGGACGTCACGAAGAATTCCGGCCGCGCCCGCCCGGTTCCGTCTCGTCGAAACTCAGGCCGAGGGCGGCGACGCACGCGTCGAACTTGCGGCGCAGGTCGTCCTCGTCGTCCCCGCCGGTGAAGATGTGGGCGACCTCGTAGCTGTAGCTGTCCTGGGCCCTGACCGAGGAGAGCCGCTGGCCCTCTGACGGGACCATGTCGATGTGGACGCCCGGGATGTCCCGCTCGATGGCGGCGATCTCCTCGGCGGTGGGCACCTGGTGGACCCGCCCCTCGCCGAACCAGCGGTAGTACCACTTGGCGGCCACCTTGTAGCGGCCGCCGCCCGCCGGGAGGGCCGGGTCGCCGCCCAGGGCGAGCCGGAACATGCGGTGGTGGTTGGGCACCCCGTCGACGAAGTTGAACATCTCCGCGTGCGACTGGGAGTGCCGGGGGTTGATCTCCAGCAGGCTGATGTCGCCGGTCTTCGGGTCGTAGAAGTACTCGATGCTGAAGGTGGCGGAGTCCATGCCGATCTGCCGCATGGTGCGTTCGCTGACCTCGTGCAGTCGCTGGATGACGGGGGCCGGGAGGGTGCTCGGGTACTGGTGGCGCAGGAAGGACGAGGAGTCGGGGTAGTTGATCGAGTCGAGGACGCCGTAGACGGTGACCTCGCCGTTGTGCGCATATCCCTCGACGGCCACCTGGATTCCGGTCATGGTCTCTTCGGCGAGACAGACCTGGCCCCCCACGCCCGCCATCTCCGGCGGGAGTTCCAGAAGATCGAGTATCGCCTCGAAGGGCTTTCCGACCCGGGCTATTCCCCCGCGTATCTCCGCGACCGCCGTCCGGAATTCCTCCATGTCCGAGACGCCGAAGGCCAGCTCGGAGGAGTAGGCCAGGGCGGGCTTCAGCCACATGGGGAAGCTCATCCCCTCCGGCGGCTGCGGATCGTCGCTGTCCAGGTCGACGATGCCGAAGCGGGGGTGCTCGTCGATGACCTTCTGCTGTTCCAGCCGGCTCCAGTACTTGTGCTCGCACTTGACGACGGATTCGAGGCTGGTGCTGGTCGTCCCGTACTCCTTGCTCAGGAGGGGGACGAGGGTGCTCACCGGGAAGTCCCAGTAGCCGACGATCGCGTCGATGCTGCCCTCGTGCGCGTCGAGCACGGCACGTGCGCGGGTCAGCAGTTCGTCGACGGTGGTGGCGTCCTCCTGCAGCTGCTTGAGGCTGAGGAGCGGGTGGAGGCGCAATTCGTCGGCGTCCGGAACGGCTTCCAGAGTGCGCAGGTTGGCCTCGTCCATTCCGATGACGAAAATGTTCTTGCGCTGATCTCGGGACACAGGGATTCCTCTCGTCGAGTGGCAGGGTTCTGCGCCGTCTACCCCTGTGCGGAGGTTCAAACAGAAACGGCCGTTGCGAGGGAATGCCGGGCCCCTTCCGATCGGGGCATTTCCGGGTACCCGTGCGTGCCCGCGCGCTTGACGGGGCACCAGTGTCGCCGTGCCCCCGGCCGGCACCTCCCCGCCCGTCAGCCCGAAGGAGACATACCGTCATGCGCGCACTCGCCCTCGTCTGTACGTTGAACGCCTCGCCCGCCCGCTCCAGCAGCCATCACCTCGCCGAGCAGGTCATGACCGAGTTCGAGCGCCACGGGGTAGCGGGCGAGATCGTCCGGATCGCCGACCACGACGTCCGCCCGGGTGTCGAGGTGGACATGGGCGACGGCGACGCCTGGCCCGCCATCCGGGAGAAGATGCTGGCCGCCGACATCCTGCTGATCGCCACACCCATCTGGCTCGGCCACCCCTCCAGCCTCTGCCAGCGCGTCCTGGAGCGTCTGGACGGGGAGTTGTCCGAGACCGACGACCAGGGCCGCCCCTACCTCTACGGCAAGGTCGCGGCCGTGGCCGTCGTGGGCAACGAGGACGGGGCCCACAAGGTGAGCGCCGACCTCTTCCAGGGGCTCGACGACGTCGGTTTCTCCCTGGCGCCCGGGGCGGTCACGTACTGGGTCGGCGAAGCCATGCAGGGCACCGACTACCAGGACCTGGACGAGACGCCCGAGACCGTCGCATCGACGACCCGCACACTCGCCGCCAACACCGTCCACCTGGCCCGGCTGCTCGCCGACCACCCCTACCCGGCGTCCTGACCCGGCGGACCGCCGCCCGACGGCGCGTCACGCCCGGGGCTGGATCCGCGCCTCGGGCGGGATTTCGCCCGTGATGCTGGCGATCAGCTCGGCGCAGAGCACCCGGAGCTTGACGTTGCGGTGCTGGGATGCCGTACGCAGGACCTCGAAGGCCTTCTCCGGGGTGCAGCGCTGCTGGCCGACGACCACGCCGATCGCCTGGTCGATGACCGTACGCGACTGGAGGGCGGCCTCCAGGTCGGCGGCGAACTCCTCGGTGTCGGCGATGCGTTGGGCCAGGGCGATGGCGCCGGTGGCCTGCGCGGTGAGCAGCCGCAGGGCCGTCAGGTCGGCCTCCTCGAAGGCGCCCGGGACCGGCGCGTACAGGTTGAGGGCCCCGGCGGTGTGGCTGTGCGGGGCGATGGGCAGCGACAGCGAGGACCGGGCGCCGCAGACGGCGGCGTAGGCGGGGTAGTCGGCCCAGCGGCTCTCCCGGAGCGTGTCGGGAACGCTGACCTCCAGTCCGGTGCGCATCGCCTGGAGGCACGGGCCGTCGTCCTGCCCGTACTGGGCCTCGTCCAGCTTCGTGGCGGAGGCACCCACGCTGGAGACGGTGACAGGACGCCCCTGTCTCTCCAGGGTGATGCCGCACCCGTCGGCCGCTTCCACCAGGGCCAGGGCGCTGCGGGCGAGCGCGCGGAGGAACTCGTCCAGCGATGTCGTCTCCAGGAGCAGCGCGGTCGCGTCCGGCGCCTCGGCCACGGGCCTGTCAGTCATGTTCATCTCGTTCTGGGCGGTGACCCGCCTCCCGAAAGGGCGGGGCAGAGCTGGTGCGGCGCAGTCCGGGGCCGCTGGGACAGGGCAACCTCCACCGAAGCACCGGCACCTGGGACAGGCGCCGGGCGTGCGGCGGGCGTTTCAGACGTGGGTGAGCGGTGGCCGCGGAAGGGCGGGCGCGTCACCGGCCGTGGTTGCAGGACTGCTGAGGCTTCCCCGGGGAAGAGGCCGGGCCGACGGGGGTCGGCTGCGGGCGGCCGAAGCCGCGATGCGTACCGGGCGGGAAGCGCCGGCGACCGCGGCGAAGCGGCGGGGGAGAGCGTGGTTCACGGGAACTCCAAGGAGGCAGGAAGAAATCTCAAGGGCCGTTTCCTGACCTCCAGCGCTTCATTATGCCCTCTCGGCCGCCACGGTCCGCCCGGCGTCGCGGGGCGCGGCCAGGAGGGTCGGAGAGCGCCTGCGGACGTCGGGGCCCCGGCCTCTCACCCCCCGGCATTCATTTTCCGGGAAGACGCGGAAGGGACGTGTCGGTGTACGGCCCCACCGCCTTGCGCGGGCGCCGGGCGATGTCCGGCAGGGCGATCCGGCGGTCCGGCCGTTCCCGGGCCTGCTCCCTACGGGAGGCGTCGGCGCCCGGTCCGCACCCCCGGCTCCTGAGCTCGGCGCCCGGGAGGCTGAACGCGACGCGGAGGAGGCGGTTGAGTCCCGCGGCACTCAGAACCTCACGCGCCGTCCCGTGCCTGGCCACCACCGCGATCGATACGCCGCGCTGCTCGGCGGCCCCGCGCACGCGCAGCAGCACGCCCAGGGCACGCGGGGTCAGCACAGGGGTGAGGACGTCCACGATGACGGTGCTCGGACCGCAGCAGGGCAGCAGCCGGCCAAGCTCCTGCTCGATCGTCGACTCGTTGTCGGGGTCGACGGCCTCCCACAGCTCCACGACCACATGGGACTCGTCAAGGCGATAGCTCAGCAAGGACATCGTGTACTCCGGGAAAGCAGGCCGGGCGGGGCGGCAGACTGATGGGCAGGCCGCTTCCTGACCTCGCTCCGCGTCTGCCCGCCGTCGGGGTGTCCGACACCACTTTTCGCCGCCTCTTCGGCCTGCGCGCGGCCGGGGCGCGTCCCCAGCGGGGCTGCGACGCCGCTTCTCGTATCGTGCCATGCTGGCTGCAAGGGCCCTGGCCCGGAAGGGAGCCACCATGACCGACGCCCTGCCATCCGGGACGCCCGACCTCGTCTCCTTGCTGCTGGAGACCGACACGCTGGAGGACTTCCTCCAGGCGCTGGCCGAGGAAGCGTTGGGCAACGCTCCCGGAGCCGAGGGCTGCGGCATCACGCTGGAGCGGGAGAACCGGCCTTTGACCGTGGCGAGCGCGGGAACCAGCGCGCCGGCCCTGGACGAGGCGCAGTACGGGCAGGACGACGGCCCCTGCTTGGAGGCTCTGCGCGAAGGACATGAGGTCAGTGTGGTCGACATGCGGGTCGAGGCCCGCTGGAACGGCTACCCGGCCTTCGCCGTCGCCGCCGGGACCCTGTCCTCGTTCTCCCTGCCGATCGCCGCGCACTCCCACACCGCGGGCGCGCTGAACATCTACTCGCCCGAGGCGAAAGGCTTCGAGGACGCCGACCTCGGCGTTCTGCGCGACCTGGCCGCCCAGGCGACGGGTGCCATCGCGCTGGCCCAGCGGCTCTCCGACGCCCAGACCTTCACCTCGGACCTGCAGAGGGCCCTGCAGTCGCGCACGGTCATCGACCAGGCGATCGGCATCGTCATGAGTCAGCGTCGCTGCTCGGCCGAAGAGGCTCTGGGCACCCTGCGCACCGCGTCGCAGCACCGCAATGTGAAACTCCGTGACCTCTGCGCACAACTCGTCGGCAGCGTCTCGGGCGATCCGCCGGTGAGCGCCCCCCGGCTGCGCCCGCGTCCCTGAGACCTCGCGCGCGGTGGCCCGGCGGAACGAGACCGCACGCGGGGTGGCCCGGCGGAACCGACGCGGGCGGTTCGTCAGGCGGGGACCGCGGCGGACGCCGGCGCCTTCCCTCTCGGGGCCGAGCGCTGCAGCTGCTCGCGGGCGGCGACGAGCGCCGCGGCGATGTCACGGGTCCCGGTGGAGACGCACAACGTGTAGGTCACGTCCTCCAGACTGCGGGACAGCCCTTCGTCGCCCCCGCCGTACCGCGCCCGCAACTCTTCGTAGCGGCGCAGGAGTTCCTCGAGAACCGCGGGGTGTGCCATCAGCATCGCGCTCTGCCTTTCTCTCACGACCAAGGGCGCCCGACGAAGTGAACGAGCGCGGACAGCTTTCCCGAGACGGACAACCGACAGACAGCGACACACCGACAGCGCGTATCGCGCATGACCGGGTGGCACGCATTCGGACGGAAGAAGGAGGACGAGGAGTGATCCGGGAACAGCACGGCTCACCCGAGGGGACGCGGAGCATTCGAGCCGGCCGCTTCCTGACCTCGTTCTACAACTGTGCCCAGCACTACGCGATTCATGCAAGCGTGGGAGGCGCGCCCACCCGTCCCGGGCCGGTGTTCCCGGACACGTTTAGCGCCCTGGCGAGGGGTACTCCCCATATCAGGTATCCGGCGTACGCGGAGCTCAGGCGCCGACGGGTTGGGAAGACAGCCCCCGGCGCCGCACCGAGAGAACGTCCGCCACTCCCCGAGGTGCCTTCACTCCAGTGGACGCGGAACGACTCGATGGGCGTGCCCCCTTCCTCGCGGCGCGGTTTATTGGGGCTCGTACGGGAAACGCGGGTGGGCGTCCCTCGGGTAGTTCACCCGTTCCGATGGAGGTCTCGCGGCCGTGCGGCCGACGGGACGGAGAAGGAGAACGTCATATGCCTGCTGGATCGAATGCGAAGCGTGAGCGCCAGTACGAGCACATCAAGGAGAGCCAGGAGGAGCGGGGCACCTCCGACAAGCGCGCCAAGGAGATCGCCGCCAGGACGGTGAACAAGGAGCGCGCCCGGTCCGGCGAGTCGAAGACCGCGAGCAAGACGTCGACGCAGGACAAGAAGTCCGCGTACGAGCGCGGTGGCGAACGCTCCCACCAGGGTGCGCAGGGCCCGACGAAGGACCAGCTCTACGAAGAGGCGAAGAAGAAGAACATCGACGGGCGCTCCTCCATGAACAAGGACGAGCTGCGGAAGGCTCTCGGGCGCTGACGACGTCTCCGTGCAGCGGATGGACCCTACGCAGAGGAGGACGCCGTGAGCGACCAAGCACGCGGTGACGATGTGTACCAGCCCCAGGCCGATGACGGCCAGGATCCGCCGAACGACGATCTCGACCTGGAGAACACGCTCGGCGAACGTGATCTGGACGACCAGATGGAAGAGGGCTACTCCCCTCCCGAACGCCCCTTGGGCGTGGACAAGTTCGGCACCACGGGCGAGGAGGAGCGCGAGGGTGAATCGCTCGACCAGCGGCTCGCCCAGGAGGTGGCGGACGTGGAGCCGCCGGACGGTGACGGTATCGGCGATGTCGCGGAGGGCGACGGCGAGCCGCAGGAGCGGATCGACGGTGACGCGCGGGCCGGGAGGCTCGCCGCGGCGGACGACGCCACGGGCCGGAACACCGATATCTTCGCCGAGGACGTGGGCATCGACGGCGGAGCGGCATCGGCCGAGGAGGCCGCCGTGCACGTCGCGGACGACGAGGACGGCGGAGGACGACGGGGCTGACCCGCGTTCGGCGGGCCAGATGGACAGGCGGAGCACGCAGCGGAGGAAGCGGGTGCACATGGCAGGCGCGGCGATCTTCGACGTGGACGGCACGCTCACCGACACCAACCACCTGCACGTGGTGGCATGGTGGGAGGCGTTCCGGCAGGCGGGGCACACCGTGCCGATGCCGGACATCCACCGGGCGATCGGCCTCGGTTCCGGCGATCTGATCGAGCGGCTGCTCGGCGCGGACCGGGACCCCGACCAGGACTCGGCCATCAGTTCCGCGCACAAGGTGCTCTACGGGACGTACTTCGACCGCCTCCCCGCCTTCCAGGGCGCGGGTGATCTGCTGCGAGCCCTGGCCGGGCGCGGCTGGCGGGTCGTCCTCGCCACCTCGGCGAGCGGGGGGGAGCTGACGGCGCTGCGGCGGGCGGTGGACGCGGACGAGGCCATCGACGACACGGCGAGCTCGGACGACGTCGACGAGGGCAAGCCCGCCCCGGAACCCGTGCGACTCGCACTGGAGCTCGCCGGCGTCGGTGCCGGTCAGGGGGTGTTCGTGGGGGACACGGTGTGGGACATGCAGGCGGCGGACCGGGCCGGGGTGCGTGCGGTGGCGCTGCTGTCGGGCGGCATTCCGCGCGCGGACCTGGAGGCGGCGGGGGCGGACGTGGTCTTCCGGGATACCGCGGACCTGCTCGCCCGCCTGGACGAGAGCCCTTTCGCCTCTCTGCCGGGCTGAGGGCGGGCCAGCCGGGGGCCAGGTCAGCCGGGAGCCAGGTCAGCCGGGGGCGGAGTCAGCCGTCGCGCCCGGAGTGCCCCCGCCCCCGAAGACACCGGCGCCCTCGGCCACGGTGAACAGCGCTCCTTCCGGGTCCCGGACGACGTACTCGGAGCTTCGTACCCCGGGCGCGGGAAAGGTCTCTCCGCCGGCCCGGTCCGCCTGCGCCGCCGCCCGTGGGGCATCCTCCACCGGGAAGTGGACGATCCACCGCGGCCGGATCCTCGGGTCCGGGGCGCTGCCGACGGCCCCGCCGGAGAGTACGGCCATGGGCCGACCGGAGACACGGGCCACGACCTGCTCCTCCTCGTACGCGACGTCGATGGCGTCCGGCCCGGGGCGCGGCCAGGAAAAGACCTCGCCGTAGAACAGGGCGGCCTCGAAGGCGTCCCGGGTCCACAGCTCCAGCCACGGCGAAGTGCCCGCCGCGCCGGACGACCAGACGGGTGCGGCGCCTTCCCAGACCCCGAAGACGGCACCGTCCCGGTCGGAGGCGATCGCCGCCCGGCCCTCACCCACGGCGAGCGGGCCGACCGCGACGGTCGCGCCTCGTTCGCGGATCCGGTCGGCGGTGCCGTTCACATCGGCGGAGGCGAAGTACGGCGTCCACACCGTGGGGGCGGCCAGGAAGGGGGAGCGGGCCCCGATACCGGCGACCGGACGCCCGTCGGCGAGCGCGACCGAGAAGCCCTCCCCCGGGATCCCGGAGCCGTCGAACTTCCAGTCGAGCACGGCGGCGTAGAAGGCCTGCGCGCCGGGCAGGTCGCGCACCAGCAGATTGACCCAGCACGGCGCGCCCCGCACGGGCAGGGCCTCGGTCATGGTCGGCATGGTCCTCGTCTCCTCGGCCGGGGTGCCCCTCGGCGCCGGCGGATCGGGGGCCGCCTCGGGGCGGCCGCCGCGGCCCCCTCCACCTGGCTCAGGTGCCCTTCTCCACCAGCGGGTGGTCCCCCTCGGTGGGCCAGCGCAGTACGGCTCCGAGGCCGCCCACCGGCTCGGATCCGCTCTCTCCGGTCCCCGGGCGGTTGTCGGCCGCCAGGTCTTCGGCGGGACTCCGGTCCCGGGCGGCGGCAGCGCCGACGACGACCACGTCAGCGCCGGTCAGCGTCGCCGACCGCAGCAGCGCGTCGTCGGCCCGGACGGAGAAGGGTTCGGGTTCGCCGAGCGCGCGGGCGTCGGTGCGGCGCAGGGCGATCTGCTCGGCCTTCGGGCCCGCCCAGACCTCGCGGTGGGTGTCGGGCCCGTCCGGGCGGAGCAGCAGCGTGGCGATCCGGTGCTCGCGCGCGGCGTCGACCAGCGCCTCGACGCCGTCGGCCGCCCCGGTGCTGCCGTCGCGGCCCTTGGCCGCGGTGAACCGCTCCAGCGTCCTGTCGGCATGCAGCCGCGCCTGTTCCCGGCGCTCGGCCGCGATCCACTCCTCCAGCGGCGCGCTCTGTGAACCCGCGGCGCGGCCGCCGTGGTCCGTCTCGACGACGGTCGCCGAGAACTGCGCGGGCAGCGCCTCGTGCACCGTCCGCCGCTCCCGCTCGTCCCCGACCAGGACGACCAGCGCCGCGCCCGTCCTGGTGACGGCTTCCTCGACGGCCGAGGCGACGGTGCGGGCGTTCTCCTCCCAGGTGTTCTCCACGCTGAGCTGGAAGTGGCGCTCGGACCAGTCGGAGGCGGTCGTGCGGTGCACCGGCCAGTCACGGCCCTCCACCGTGCCCTCGGGTCGGCTGCCGGCCGTTGTCCGCAGTTCGAAGTCGGCGCCGATCCGGTCGATGTGGACGACGAGCGTGTCCGGCTCCTCCGGGGTCAGCTCCAGCAGCGGGGTCACGTGCGGGAGCGGCGCCCATACGGCGGAGGACTCGTCCGGCGGCGGGACGCCCAGGACCGGTTCGAACACGACCTCGCCGTGGGCGGCGAACACGGCCCTGCCCGGCGTCTGTCCGTACGCGTACGAGTCGATCGCCCGGCGCACCGCCCGGCAGGTTTCCTCGTCCGCCCCTTGCGCGGCCAGTTCCTCGCTGATCTGCCGTCCCTTGAGCTCACGGCGGCTGAGCGTGGCTTCGTCGGCGAACGAGGTGTCGATGTAGGCCGACGCCCAGGGGCCAGGGCGTTCGTACAGGGGCGTGAGGGGTGCGAGATCCATGGTTTCCTCCCGGTCCGTCGGGGTGGGCTCAGCCGAGGCGAGTACCCCTTTCGCCCCGGGCCATACGCTGCGGGACACCACGATTGCCGGCTCTGCTCTCCGCCCCGGCCGGGTGACGCGTCGGGCCGTTTGCCGCTGGTGGGAAGGGGAACCCGGCCGGGTGGCCGACCCGCCGATGGGCGTCGGCGCCGCTTCGGTCACGCCGAGCATATTCAACACGTTTAGCCCAGTTTAGTCCGGGTAGAGGCCAGATTGTGCTTCGGACATGAGGCGCCCGTGGGAGTCCCGGGCGGTGTGTGTCCGGTCACGAGCACTTCCACGGTGACCGAGCATCGTCGTCGAGGAGTGACCACCATGCAGGCTGCACCCACCCCCGAGTTGCTGTCGGACGCGGACGCCGCGTCGTCCGACGCGGCGTTCCGGAGGTTGAGCACACTCCCTCCGGGACCGGAGCGGGAGGCTCTGCGCAACGAGACGATCTGTGCCTGGCTGCCGATGGCGCACCGGCTGGCGGCCCGCTTCCGCAACCGGGGCGAGTCGATGGACGATCTGCGCCAGGTCGCCGCGATGGGGCTGGTGAAGGCGGTGGACCGCTACGACCCCGCGCGGGGCAAGGCCTTCGAGACGTTCGCCGTACCGACGGTGACGGGTGAGCTCAAGCGGCACTTCCGCGACCACACCTGGGATGTGCACGTTCCCCGCCGGGTACAGGACCTGCGCAACCAGGTCCGGACAGCGCGGCGCGACCTCGCCCAGCGGCTCGGTGGACGCGCCCCCACCTGCGCCGAGATCGCGGCGGAGGCGGGCCTTCCCGAGGAGGACGTCCTGCTCGGCCTGGAGGCTCTGGAGAGCTACAGCGCCCTGTCCCTGGATGCGGAACCGGCGGGTGGCGAGGGTGGAACCACTCTGGCCGACCGGCTGGGTTCCTGCGATCACGCCCTGGACGTCGCCGTGGACCGCGAGGCCGTCAAGCCGGGACTGCGTACGCTGCCCGAGCGCGAGCGGACCATCCTGTACCTGCGGTACTTCCGCGACATGACCCAGGGCAGCATCGCGGAACGCCTCGGCATATCCCAGATGCACGTCTCCCGCCTGATCAGCCAGTCCTGCGAGCGCGTGCGCGCCGGAGCCCTCGAGGAAGCCGTGTGAAGGGACGCCTCGCCCGCCTGATTCCACGCGTCGGGCGTCCCGACCGGTACCAGGTCGTGCAGTCCCTCAAGGCCGCGGCAGCGGCTTCCCTTGCCTGGGCGGTCACGGGGTGGTGGCTGGCGGCGCCGATGGCGCTGATGGCTCCCTGGGCAGCCGTGGCACTGGTCCAGGGGACCGTGTACCGGTCGGTGCGCACCGCGCTCCAGCTGTTCCTGATGATCACGGCCGGGACGCTGCTCGCGGCCGGAGCCGCTCTCCTCACGGGCGACACCATGACCGCCATGATCATCGCCCTGCCGATCGCCGTGCTGCTCGGCAACTGGGCCCCGGTCGGCGGACAGGGCCTGTACGCGCCCACCACCGCGCTGTTCGTGCTGGCCTACGGCTCCTACTCGCTGGTCGCCGTCGGGCACCGGCTGCTGGAGACCGCCGTGGGGGCCGCCGTGGGCATCGCGGTGAACGCCTTCGTCCTGCCACCCGTGCACTCCGAGCACGTCAACCGGCTGGCGTGCGCGCTGCCGCGCGACTGCGCGCACCTGCTGCGGCGGCTGAGCGACGGCATCGCCGACGACTACGACGAGGAGCAGGCGGAGCAGTGGTACCGGGCCGCGGGGGAGATGCTCGGCGCGCTGTCGGAACTGCGGGAAGCCCGCGGGTGGGCCTCCGAAAGCTTCCGGTTCAACCCCGGTCACCGCCTCCGCCGCAAGACTCCCGAGCCTTCCGAAACGTGGGACGTCATCTGGGCGCGGGTGGGGGACCGCCTCCTCACGCTGACACTGACGTTGTGGGAGACCGCGGCCGAGCGACGGGGACTGCCTCGGCCACCGCGCCCGGCCCTGGACGACCTCAGTGCTCTCCTCGCCGCCGCCGCGGAGGTCTGCGACGTCGACCAGCTGCTGATGGAGCACGGCCCGGACGACGAGCGGCGCGGCCGGCGCAGCATCCGTCTGGCCGAGGCCCACCGGGCCCTCGTCTCGGCGAAGCGGCACCTCCATGGGCCGGAGCCCGATGCGGGTGCCTCGCTCGGCAGTCTGGTGGCCGCCTGCCAGGCCCTGCTCGACGATCTCGCGCCCGATGAGGACGGGGCGACGTCCGCTGCCACCTGACCGGTCGCTCGCGGAGCCGCGAGATCCGGGGCAGCCTCGGCGGAGACAGCCTGGCATCGAGAAGAAGGAGCCGACGGACGACATGCGACCACCCCTCGCTGCGCGACTCGACGACCTGCTCAGGCCCCGCAGCCCCGCGGGCCGCGTCCTGGTCACCGGCTGGTTCAGCTTCCTGGACGGGGAGGTGACGGCGGGCGACGCCCTTGCCCAGCGGGCCGTGTCGGCAGCGCTCGACCGGCTGGGCATCGCCCACGACACGGCCTGGAGCCCGGCCTTCGCCCCCGGCGAGCTGACGCTCGAAGCCGCGCTCCCCTCCGCCTACGAACAGCTTCTCTTCGTCTGCGGGCCCGTCCATGGGGAGCAGCTCGAGGCCCTGCACCGCCGGTACGCCTCCTGCCGACGCGTCGCCGTCGGGGTCAGTGTCGTGGAGCCGGACGGCCCGGCCGCCGGCGGGTTCCACCGCATCGAGGCGCGCGACGGACCGGGCAGCGCCCCGCTGCCGGACCTCGCCACGACCGCGCCGACGCTGCCCGCCACGCCGGTGGTGGGAGTGGCTCTGACATACGGGCAGGGTGAGTACGGGGACCGGCGAGCCCACGACAGCGTGGCCGGTGTCCTGCTCCCCTGGCTGGCCGGGAAGGACTGCGCGCGGGTCGAGACCGACACCCGGCTGGCGTACGACGAGTGGAGCCACTGCCGGACGCCGGACCAGTACCTCTCCCTCGTCGGTCGACTCGACGCCCTGGTCACCGACCGGCTGCACGGTCTCGTGCTCGCCCTGCGCGCGGGTGTTCCCGCGCTGGCCGTGGACCCGGTCAGGGGCGGCGCCAAGGTCTCGGCGCAGGCGAAGGTGGCCCGCTGGCCCGCGTTGCTGCCCGGTGAGGGACTGACGATCGGGCTCCTGGACCACTGGTGGGACTGGTGTCTCTCCCCCGCCGGCGCGGCCGCGGCCCGGCGGCGCCGCGCACGGCTGCACCCGGACGTCGAGGCGGAGCGCGCCGGCCGCTCCTGAGCCCGCCGCCTGGGGGACGGCCGGATGTTTGGCACCGGGTGACGGTGGTACCCGCCCGCGCGGCGGACGCCGGCCGTCCGGCTTCCCCGCCGCCACCCCGGATCCAGGAGGAGAGATGACCGAAGAGACCCGGCCCGTCGCCCCGGTCGCGCTGGTGACCGGCGCGGATTCGGGTATCGGCCGAGCCGTCGCCGTGAGGCTCGCGCAGCAGGGCATGGACGTAGGCATCACGTACCACAGCGACCGCGAGGGCGGCGAGAGCACGGCCGACGAAGTGCGGTCGGCCGGGCGGCGCGCCGCCCTGACGCGACTGGACCTCACCGAGCTGCCGGAGGCAGCCGACGTGGTGGACGCCCTGGCGGACGAGCTCGGCCGCGTCGACGTCCTGGTCAACTGCGCGGGCACCGGGACCTCCACCCGGTTCCTCGACCTGGACCACGCGACGGTCAAGCAGGTGATCGACGTGGACCTCGTCGGGCCGTTCCTCTGCTCGCAGCGCGCCGCCCGCCGGATGATCGCCCAGGGGGACGGCGGCCGCATCGTGAACATCACCTCGGTGCACGAGCACCAGCCGAGGGTCGGCGCGGCCCCCTACTGCGCGGCCAAGGGGGGCCTGGGCCTGCTGACACAGGTGATGGCCCTGGAGCTGGCCGAGTACGGCATCACCGTGAACGCGGTGGCCCCGGGCGAGATCGCCACACCGATGACGGGGCAGGAGGACACCGAGGTCGAGGGCGTGGACCGGCCCGGCATCCCGCTCGGGCGGCCGGGCGACGCCCGCGAGGTCGCCGCCGTCGTCGCCTTCCTGGCGGGCCCGGAGTCGTCGTACACGACCGGAGCCTCCTGGGTGGTGGACGGCGGGATGCTGCGCATGGGGCCGCAGGCGGGTTCCCACCTGCGCTCCGACGACTGGCGCCGCCCCTGAGCCGGGGCGGCACCGGGAGCCGAGCCCGCACCGGAACGACCGTACGACCCGCACCCCCACCCACCACGGAGGACCCCATGGCCGATGACACCCTTCCGCTCCTGCTGCGCGGATACGCCTGGCTGCCCGACCGCAGGCGCCGCAGCGAGGGAGCGCCCGTGCGCACACGGCTGCTCGGCAAGCGGGCGATCGCTCTGCACGGTCCGGAGGCGGTGCGGTTCTTCTACGACGAGAAGCACATCCGCCGCACCGACGCCCTGCCGCAGCCGGTGATCGACACGCTCTTCGGCCGGGGCGCGGTGCACACCCTGGACGGCGAACGCCACGGGGTGCGCAAGGCGCTCTTCACCGGTCTGCTCAAGGAGCCGTCCCGGGTGCGGGACCTCTCCGAGCGGGTCGCCGGGGAGCTGGCAGCGGCCCGGGACGACTGGGCCACGCGCGGGCGGGTGGTCCTCTTCGACGAGATGGCGCAGGTGCTCACCCGCTCCGTGCATGCTTGGGCGGGGGTGCCCTTGGCGGCGGACGCGGTGGCAGCGGCGGCGCGGGACATGATCGCCATGGTCGACGGCTTCGCCGCCGTCGGTCCCCGGCACTTCGCCGCCCGGCGGGCGCGCCGCCACCAGGAGGAGCGGCTGGCGCCGCTGGTGGAGGCCGCGCGGGAGGGGGCGGCCCCGGAGGGTGACGGCTCCGGCCCCACGGTGTTCCGGACGATCGCGGAGCACCGGGACGCGGACGGTGCGTTGCTGACCCCGCGCACCGCGGCGGTCGAGGTGCTCAACGTGGTGCGGCCGACGGTGGCCATCACCTGGTTCGCCGTGTTCGCCGCGCACGCGCTGCACCGCCACCCCGAGCACCGCGAGGTCCTGGCGGGCGGCGACGGACCCGGGTACGCGTGGGCGTTCGCCCAGGAGGTCCGCCGGTTCTATCCGTTCGCGCCCTTCGTGGGGGGCCTGGCGGCCGAGCGGCTGCAGTGGGCCGGCCAGACGATCGAGCCGGGCACGATGGTGCTGCTGGACCTGTACGGGCTGGACCACGACCCGGACCTGTGGCCGGAGCCGTACCGCTTCGACCCGACGCGCTTCCTCGGCAGCGCCCCGCCCGTCGACGCGCTGGTCCCGCAGGGCGGCGGCCCGGTGGACGGCCACCGGTGCCCCGGGGAGGACGTGACGGTCGCGGTCCTGGCCGAGGTGGCGAGGTTCCTGGCCCGGACCTCGTACGACGTCGTGGCACAGGACCTGCGCATCCCGCTGCGCCGGATCCCGACGGCGCCCAGGAGCGGGTTCGTGATCAGTGACGTGGCGGCCGCCCCGGCCGGTGTCCGCGCCGGGGCTGCGAACGGTCGCTGAACCGGCGCCGTAGCTGAACCAGCGGGGCACCGCCCCTCCGGCCTCAGCCGACCTTACGGCCGGCCAGCGGTGCGGTGTCCTCGCCCCGGCCCTCCCGCACCCCGTGCAGAAAGGCCCTCAGCGCCTCCTCCGCGCTGCGGGCGGGCTGCCAGCCCAGCACCTCGTGGGCCCTGCTCGAGTCCAGTACGGGCAACCGCAGCACCGCGTCGAACAGGTGCGGGGAGGCCGGTACGGCGTGGGCCCGCCAGGCGCCCGCGAGCGCCGTACGCACCAGCGCCCTCGGGACCCGTACGATCCGGGCGTCGAGCAGCTCCGCCAGGAGGCGTGCGTCGATCACCGGGTCCGCCGCCAGGTTGAAGGGGCCACGTACGTCGTTGAGCACGGCCAGCCGGTACGCCTCGGCGGCGTCGTCGGTGTGCAGCACCTGGAACCGCAGCCCTTCCAGGTCGGGCACGAAGGGCAGCAGATCGGGGCGGAGCAGGTTGCCCGGAACGTGGCGGCCGGCGAAGATGCGCCGCTGTTCGGGTGCGGCCGTCTCCTTGAAGAGGAAACCGGGGCGCATCCGGACCACCCGGATCTGCGGATGCCGCAGCTCGAAGGTGTCGAGAACGCGCTCCAGGTAGGCCTTCTCCCGGCAGTACGCCGCGTCCGGCCAGCCGTGGGTCGGCCACTGCTCGTCCACACCTGGCTCGCCCTTGGGGCCGGGTGAATAGGCGCCGACCGACGAGGCGTGCACCAGGGCGGGCACCCCGCTCCGCTCCACCGCGCGGAAGACCCGCTGGGAGCCGAGCACGTTGCTCTGCCAGGTCACGACCGGGTCGTGGGTGGGCTGGAAGCGCCACGCCAGGTGGACGACGGCGTATGCGCCGCGCAGCAGGCCGGTGAGCCGCTCCTCGCTGTCGTCGCACGAGAGGTCGACGGTGTCCCACTCCACCCCGGCGATCTCGAGTGAGGGCCGCCTGCGCGCCAGGCCCAGGACCGAGCCGACCTGGGGGTCGGCGGCCAGGGCACGGACGACGCTCGTCCCGACGTTGCCGGTGGCCCCGGTGACCACGATCCGCTTGCCGTCGGGCCGTCCGGTGGTGTCCATGAAAGTTCCCTTCTCCCTTGCCGGAACCGTTGCGTCAGGGGATGAGCAGCGTCTTGATCATGCCGTCGGCCTTCTGCTGGAACGTCTCGTAGGCCCGGGGCCCCTCCTCCAGCGGCAGGTGGTGCGTGGCGAAGGAGTCCACTCCCAGGGGGTCGCCGTCGACCAGCAGCGGCAGCAGGTCGTCGACCCAGCGCTTGACGTTGGCCTGGCCCATGCGGAGCTGGATCTGCTTGTCGAACATGGTCAGCAGCGGCATCGGGTCGGCGGAGCCGCCGTAGACGCCGGAGACGGAGATCGTGCCGCCCCTGCGCACCAGGTCGATCGCGGTGTGGAGAGCGGTGAGGCGGTCGATTCCCGCCGTCTCCATCAGCCGCCGCCCGACCTTGTCGGGGAGCAGGCCGACGGCCGCGTGCGCGGCCTTGGCGACGGGTGCTCCGTGAGCCTCCATGCCGACCGCGTCGATCACCGCGTCGGTGCCGCGTCCGTCGGTGAGGTCCCGGACGGCGTCGCCGAGGTCCTTGTCCTTGTCGTACCGGCGCAGGTCGAGGCAGGTGGCCCCGTATGCGCTGACCCGGTCGAGGCGTTCGGGGACGAGGTCCACGCCGATGACGAGACCGGCGCCCCGGTGGAGGGCGATCCGCGCGGCCATCGCGCCGATGGGGCCGAGGCCGAGGACGGTGACGCTGCCGCCGGGCGGGATGTCCGCGTACTCCACGGCCTGCCAGGCGGTCGGCAGGACGTCCGAGAGGTAGACGAACCGGTCGTCCGAGGGGCCGTGCGGGACCTTGATGGGCAGATCGTTCCCGAAGGGCACCCGCAGGTACTCGGCCTGGCCGCCGGGCACCTGCCCGTAGAGCTTGGTGTACCCGAAGAGAGAGGCGCCTGAGCCGCGCTCGCGGACCTGGGTGGTCTCGCACTGGGAGTGCAGTCCCTGACCGCACATGTAGCAGTGGCCGCAGGACACGTTGAAGGGTATGACCACCCGGTCTCCCGGGGCGACGGCGTGGACCTCGGGCCCCACTTCCTCGACGACGCCCATCGGTTCGTGGCCGAGGATGTCACCCGGGTCGAGGTAGGGGCCCAGCACCTCGTAGAGATGCAGGTCCGAGCCGCAGACACCGGTGGAGGTGATCTTGACGACGATGTCCGTGGGATCCTGGATCCGAGGGTCCGGAACGGTCTCCACGCGGACGTCCCGCTTTCCCTGATAGGTCAGTGCGCGCACGGTGCCACTCCCTGTTCGTATTTCACGGCTTTTCCCCGGGGTCTCGAACGAGTGCCGAGTTCCCACGGGGGGCCCGGCGAAACACCGGTATGTCGCTGCGCGGACGCGGTGAGAGGATGACCTCATGGGAAATAGCGCTCTCATCGTCATCGACATGATCAACGCATACGACCACGCGGACGCCGAGCTCCTTGTTCCCACCGTCCGCACGGCGCTTCCACCGCTCACCCGTCTCATCGACCGCGCCCGCACGGAAGGGGTTCCGGTCATCTACGCGAACGACAATTTCGGCGAATGGCGATCGCATCACGGGGAGATCATCGCGACGACTCTCGCCGGGAAGAACGCCGAACTGGTCGAGCCGATCCTGCCGAACGACGATTCCCTCTTCGTCGTCAAGGCGAGGCACTCCATCTTCTACGAGACCCCGCTCAGCTATCTGCTCTCCCAACTGGGGGTGGACCACATCGTGCTCTGCGGCCAGGTGACGGAGCAGTGCATTCTGTATTCGGCCCTCGACGCGCATATCCGGCAGTTGCGCGTCACCGTGCCCGAGGATGCGGTGGCCCATATCCACGAGGACCTCGCCGAGGCCGCACTGCGCATGATGGAGCGCAACATGAGTGCCTCGATCCTCAAGGCGGAGACGGTCGAGTTCTGAGGGACGTGCGGGGCCGGACTGCGGGCAACGGCTCCTCCGCTCCGACGGGGAGAGCCTTTGCCTGTCGGATCCGGTCAGATACCGGCGTCGAACCGGGCGTCTCTCTGCAGGGCCCGGTCAGGTCGTGGACGCAGCACTCCAGGAGGCAGACGGTCGGGCGCGGCGGTCCCTGGCACCGGCCTCACAGGCCTGGGACAGATGTGCGTTCACGCGTGGCGCTCTCGCGGATCCGACGGCAGGACTCGGTGATCAGGCGGGAGACGTGCATCTGGGAGAGGCCCAGCTCGGTTGCGATGGCGCTCTGGGTCATCCCGGCGAAGAACCGGAGATAGAGCACCCGTCTCTCGCGCTCGGCCAGCCGGCGGATTCCGGGCTTCGCCGCCTCGCGGTCGAGCACCAGGTCCAACGCGTCGTCGAGCGAGCCCAGACGGTCGCCCAGGAGCAGATCCCCGGAAACGGTCTCGGCGTCGATGGACAGAGCACTGAAACCGTGCAGCGCCTCGCTGCCCTGCCGCACCTCGTCCTCGGTGAGTCCGGTGTGCTCGGCGATCCGGGCGGGAGAGGGGGCGATGCCCATGGCGGCGAGTTCGGAGCGGGCGAGGCGGACGACGTTGCGAAGGTTCTGGACTCGGCGGGGGACGTGTACCGACCACATGCGGTCCCGGAAGTGCCGTTTGATCTCCCCGGTGATGGTGGGCACGGCGAAGGGCGCGAAAGCCCGGCCGATAGCCGGGTCGTAGCGGTCGACGGCGTTGACCAGGCCGATCGCCGCGACCTGCCGCAAGTCCTCCAGCGTCTCACCGCGGTTGCGGTAGCGGGCGGCCAGCCGGTGGGCCATGGGCAGCCAGGCACAAATGATCTGTCCGCGCAGTCGCGTCTTGCCCGGTCCATCACGCAGTTCCACGAGACGGCGGAAGTCCGCTTCCGTGTCGGGGTCGTCGGCGTACCGGCTTTCCTCGGCCATGAGGCGGCTCAACTCCTCGCCGTACGGGATCGCTGTCGCCGGGAGGATGGTGCGCCGCTGTGCAACACCTGGGTGAGCACGCCCGCGCGGTATCCGTCGCCGGGGCGTGCCTCACCTCCGAAGCACCCCGTGGTCTTCCCACCTACCAGGGCCCGCCGAAACCGGGAAGCGGTACGTTCACCCGACCGGGCGTCACGCGCGCGTCACTGCCCCAATCCGCTGCGGCTTCGTGAGCCATCCGTGCTCAGCGGCCGGAAGAGCCGTCTGGCCGGTTCCGCTCCTCGTCACGAGCCTCGGCCTGGCGGCGTCGGCCCTCGGCGACGCGCTCCGGGTCGGCGAGGGCCTTTCCGTCCGATTCCTTGATCAGTCCGCGGGCCTTGAGCGCCTTGGCCCGCAGCAGCCTGCGCATGTCACGCACGGTGTCCTCCTGAGCGGTCAGCAGCAGTTCGACGGTGGAACGGTTCATCTCTCCTCACAGGGCGGCCGAGCAGCCGGTCGCTGCGGCGCTTGTCTCCCGGGGTTGACCCGGGCGCCGTATGTGTGGAGTGACCCGGAGGCGCGCACGTAAACATGCCTGCGAGCCGTCGGCCCGCGGAAGGGCCGTTCAGCGCACGCGGACGTGCCGGATGGCGGTCTGGAGTGCGCGTCGGGTGGCGGGCGGCAGAGGGGTGCCGTGGAAGCTCTCGACGAGTTGGCGGGCGATCTCCCTCAGTTTGACGTTGCTCTCCTGCGAGGCGTTGACCAGGATCTCCCAGGCCTGCCTGCTGGTGCAGGGCGTGGAGGCGATGAGGACGCCGCGGGCGATGTCGATCACGGGGCGGCTGTTGAGCGCGGCACGCAGGCCTTCGATCTCGCTGCGGAGCTCGGCGATCTCGGCGGCCGGCCCGGGGTCAGGCTCCGCCGGGGCCCCAGGGCCGGACGGTGCGATGCGCATGTCGTGGGCCTGGTCGAGTTTTTCTCGCATGTCTGGATCTCTCCATCCCCGCTCCCCGGGTCCGTGTCGTGTCGAACGCCGGCCGCCGGTCGTCCGGCAGGACGCACCCGTCCCGGATGACGCACTCGTCTGCGTGAAGCCGGAGAGGATGGCCGGGCCCCCTGCGGGGGGCGGCGCAGGGGGCCCACGGCAGGCGCGGCCCGTGGGGCGAGCACACCCGCCGACATACCCCGGGCGCCCAGGACGGCCGGAGGGGTACCACCCGCGGCTGGCTGACTTCCTCGCCCGGCCGACTTGTCGGCGGAAGGACATACGCGGTGTGCCCGGAACGTCCTTCCACCGCACGGAGCATAGGCATGGCGCCGAGGGCACGACGAACCCGACACGCGGCCGTGCGGCGGCGTGATCCGGAGCAACGTTCCTCCCCGCTCGACGGCGTCTCGCGCGCAAGCCCGTCATCCTCCGTGCCGACCGTGGCAGTTCGCACCCGCCGTCGAAGGACGCCGCCTTCGGTCACCCCACGTAGCGGCGCGCCGCCGATGTCCGACGGGCCAGCTCCAGGGTGCGGATACGTGCTTCGAGAGGACGCGGAACGGGTGCGCGCTGCCTGAGCACCCAGGGAAGCCCTGCCGCCGCCTGGGCGAAGGCCCGCAGTGACGTCCGGTCCCGTGGCACCGTACGCACCAGTTCGACGGTCCGGCGGACGGCGGGGATCCAGGGCCGGCGCAGCCAGGTGAACCAGAGAGTGTTCCGCAGGCCCAGGGTCCGCCGTTCGGTGCTGTCCCGGGCGGTGGAGGCCGCGTGGTGGATGAGCAGCTCGGGTACGTAGCTCAGCCACCACCCCCGTCGCAGCAGGTCGGTGGCCAGGAGCTCCTCCTCACCACCCAGCCACAGGCCGGGATGGAATCCGCCAACGGACCGGAAGGCGTCGGTCCGCATCACGGTCGCGGCGGCCAGGAACGAACCGAGGGCGGGGCCCGGCAGCCAGTCGGGGCCGGGCAGCGGGGAATCGCGCAGCTCGGCGACGACGGGGTCCTCCTCCCCCGACGGTTCGACGACGATGCGGGCCGTCACCGCGGCCAGGCGCGGCCGCGGGTCCAGGACGTCGGCGGCGTGCCGCAGGGAGCCCGGCTCCCACCAGGTGTCGTCGTCGCAGAAGGCGACGTACGGGCTGCGCACGTGTTCGACCGCGAGGTTGCGGCCGACGGCCCCCAGGTTGCGGCCGGGGGTCAGCAGCGTCACCTCGGGGTACAGCCGGGCCACTTCCTCGGCGGTGCCGTCCTGGGAGCCGTTGTCGGTGACGACCACCCGGGGGGCCTCGGGCAGGGCTCGCAGGGAACCCAGCGTGCGCAGGAGTTCGGGGCGGCGGTTGTGGGTGATGACCACGACCGTGGTGCGGGGGTCGTTCATGTGCTCGCCTCCTCCTCATCCCTGTGGGCCACGCTCGGACACCTCTCCCTGCTGTGCTTCTCCAGCAGTCGCACCTTCTGTTCGACCTGTGGTGGCAGCCGGCGCCGCCGGCGTACGGCGGCGGGCGCTCTCTCCAGGACTCCACGCAGCGCCGTGGCGGCTCCGGCGTCGCCCCGCGCCGCCGCCGTGCCCAGTGCCACGGTGTGCCGCAGCGCCACGTGCGTCGGACGGCGCAGCCAGGTGGTGAGGAGGGCGTTGCGGCGCAGAAGTGCGGCGCGGCCCGGGCGTTCACCGGGGTCGGGGTGGTGATGGGCGGTCACCGAGGGGTCGTAGGAGACGCCCCAGCCGGCCGCTGCCAGGTCGTAGGCCAGGAGGGTCTCCTCGGCTCCGAAGAAGAGCAGCGGATGGTAACCGCCGACCGCGAGGAAGGCCTCCCGGCGGACGACGCACGCGCAGCCGAGGAAGCCCAGCACCGGGCGGCCCGGCAGGCCCGGTTCCGCCGGGAGCGGGGAGCGGGCCAGCAGCTCGTTCAGCGGGTCCTCCCGTTCCTCGGGGCCGACCAGGCTGCGGGCTGCCAGGAGACCCAGGCGCGGGTGGGCGTCGAGGAGGTCGGCGGCGCGCCGCAGGGCGCCGGGGCGCCACCAGGAGTCGTCGTCGCTGAAGGCGACGTAGGGGGTACGGGCGTGGCCCACGGCGAGGTTGCGGCCGAGGGCACCGAGGTTGCGCCCGGGCGACAGCACGCGGGCGCCGACCGGGTGGGCGCGCAGCGCGGCCCCGACCGCCGGGTCGGTGCCGTTGTCGACCACCACGACCGGTGGCCGCTCGGGCAGCTCCGCCAGCCTACCCAGGGTGAGCAGGGCACTGCGCGGCCGGTCCTTGGTGATCATGGCCACGGTGATCCGCACATCGGCGGCCGCGGCGCCCTCGGCAGCGTACTCAGGCACGGTGGCTCGCCTCCGCGGGCCGCAGGCCGTCGGTCTCTGCCCGGCCTGCGTGCGCGAGGACGGCCGCCAGCACCTCGACGGTCCCGATCCTCAGGAGCGACGGATCGGGTTCGGACCCGTGCGGGTCGCCCGGCGGACCGGGGTGCCAGAGGGCGGTGTGGCGCGGGTCCGCGGGCGGTCCCCACAGCTGCGGTGCCACCGGCCCGAAGAGGGTGACCGACGGCGTGCCGTGCGCGACGGCGAGGTGGGCGGGCCCGGTGTCACCGCTGAGGAGGCACGAGGCGCCGGCGACGAGTGCGGACAGCTCCGCGAAGGGCAGCCCGCCGGAGAGCACGTCCTCGGCGCCCAGCCCGGCGTCCTCGGCCACCCTCTTCGTCAGCTCCTCCTCCCCCGGCCCGCCGGTCACCACGACCCGGCAGTCCGCCGCGACCAGCCGGCGGGCGACCGCGGCGTAGTGGCGGGCCGGCCAGCGTCGGGCGGGCGCCTCGGCCCCGGGGTGCACCACCACGACGCCGGGGGCCGGGGAGGGACGGGAGGGTGGCGGCAGGCGTACGTCGGCGGGGTCCGCCTTGATGCCGTACGCCTCCAGGAGCCGGCACCAGCGTTCACGCTCGTGGTCCTCCCGCCGCCACACGGGCGGCGGGCCGTCGGCCGGGGCGGGGGACGGGGAGGCGTACGAGAGAATCCGGCGCGGTCCCAGTGCGGCGAGCGCCGCGTGGCTTTCCGGCCCGTTGCCGTGCAGGTCGACGGCGACGTCCGGCGGGTCTCCGTGCCAGCCGGTGAGGGTGGGGACCCCGCGTCCGGGCGCCTGGGCCGGGAGGACGGTGTCCACGGTGCCGGTGGCCAGGGCGGCGTCCCGCAGCGACGGAGGAAGGGCGAGGACGATTTCGTGGCCGGGGAAGGCGCGGCGCAGCCCGCGCAGGGCGGGCACCGCGGCCAGCAGATCGCCAAGTCCCAGGGCGCGCAGGACGAGGACGCGGGGCCGGACGGTAGCCTGGCCGGGCACGGTGATCACCTCCGGGCCGTACGGGCGCGCACGGCGGCCCGGTCGGCGGGGTCGACGGCCGCGCGGGCGGCGAGGTCGGTGGTGGAGCGGCCGTCCAGGTAGGGCAGGAGGACGACCTCGCCGCCCCAGCTGCGTACCAGGGAGGCTTCGGGGAGCTGGGCCAGCGCGTAGTCGCCGCCCTTGGCCCAGATGTGCGGGCGCACCTCCTTCAGCAGGCGCTCGGGCGTGTCCTCGTCGAAGACGGCGACGGCGTCGACGCAGCCGAGGGCCAGCAGGACCCTCACCCGGTCGGCGGCCGGGACGAGGGGCCGCGTGGGGCCTTTGCGCCGTCGTACGGAGGCGTCGGAGTTGACGCACACGACGAGGCAGTCACCGATGCGCCGGGCCGCCTGGAGAAGGGCGACATGGCCCGCGTGGAGCAGGTCGAAGCAGCCGCCCGCCGCCACGACGGTGCCGCCCTCCGCGCGGACCCGGGCGGCCAGACCGATCGCGTCCGGGACCTCGGCGGGAGTCTCGGGGGTGGCGGTGGGAGGCGGCGCGTCGAGCGGGACTGCCGTGGCGCCGCCGTCGGACACCTGCCGTGCGACGGCGCGCACAGCGTTGCGCCGGACCGGGTCGGGGTACGCCGCCGACCCTGCGGGGGCGGCGGCCGACGGCGCGTCGAGGCGGAGGGCCGTGGCGCCGCCGTCCGCGACGTACTGCGTGGCGGCGCGCACCGCGCCCTGCACGGCGGCCTCTGGCAGTGCGCCGTCCGCCAGCAGCCCGGCGGCACTCGCGGCGAACCGGTCGCCCGCTCCGCAGGCGTCGCCCGCCGCGGTGCGGGGAGCCGAGACCAGCAGCGGGTCCTCACCGTGGGAGAGCAGCGCGCCGCCCTCGCCCAGGGTCACCGCCACGGAGGTGACGCCCCAGACCCGGACCAGCTCTCGGGCGTCATCGGCCGCGCGGTGCAGGGCGGAGCCGGCATGGTTCAGGGTCCCGGCGGGGTACGGATCCTCACCCCTCCCCTTCGTCGTACGGGCGGCGAAGGCCCGTGCCTCCGCCGCCGACGGGGTGGCGAGCCTGACGCCCTTGACCGGGGGCCCGCCCCGGGGATGCGGGTCCCAGACCACGGGGACGCGGGCGGCGGCCCGGGTGAGGGGCTCCCGGAGCACATCGGCCGCTCCCCGGCCGTAGTCGGCGACCAGGACGGCCCGGGCGGCCTCGATGGCCGCCCGGGCGTCGTCCGTCGCGCCGGACGCGTGGCCCTCGCCTTCGTCCAGCCGGAGCACCGGAACGCCCCGCGCCATCACCCGTGTCTTGCTGGGCACCTGACCGGTGATCGGCAGCTCGACGAGGCGGACGCGGTCCGTGAGGAGACGCCGCAGAGTCTGCCCGGCCTCATCGTCACCCAGCGCCGTGACGAGGGTGACGTCACGGCCGTCGGCGGCGGCGAAGTACGCGGCGAGGGCCGCGCCGCCGGGCCTCGTGGTGCGATGCGCGCCGTGCACCACCGGCACCGGCGCGTCGGGCGCCAGCCGGTCTGCCCGGCCGGAGAGGTCGTGGTCCAGGAGGGCGTCCCCGACGACGAGCAGCGGAGCGGGGCGGCTCACAGGGCCCCCTCTCCGACGGCCTCCGCGGCGGGGTGTCGCTCGGCGACCGCCGGTGCCTCCTCGCAGGCCCGGTCGAACGCCTCGCAGAGCATGTGCACGGCCACGAGGTGCAGTTCCTGCACGGTGGCCGACACGGGGGCGTCCACGCACAGCGCCTCGTCGCAGGCCGCTTCCAGCGGGTTGGGAGCCGGGCCGGTCAGCGCCCAGACGGTCATGCCGATGCGGCGGGCCTCGGCCGCCGCCGACAGCAGGTTGGCGCTGGCTCCGCTGGTGGACAGGAGCATCAGGACGTCGCCGGGGCGGCCGTGGGCGCAGGTCTGCCGGGCGAACACCTCCTGGACGCCGTAGTCGTTGGCGATGGCGGTGGTGGAGGAGGTGTCGGCGTGCAGGGCGAGCGCCGAGTACGGCGGCCGGTCGTCGCGGTAGCGGCCGACGAGTTCGGCCGTCAGGTGCTGGGCCTGGGCGGCGCTGCCTCCGTTGCCGGCGACGAGCAGCCGGGCCCCGCCGCCGAGTCGGTGCGCGAGCTCGGCGCCCCAGCGGTGGACGACGGGTCCCGAGCCCCGGAACGTGGCGAGCGCCTCCATCAGGTCGTCGCAGTGCTGGCCGGGATGGGTGAGGTTCATCGGACGGCTCCCGAGAGTGAGGGGGTGGTGCGCACGGCGCTGTACACGCGGGCGACTCCTTCGGCCACGCGGTCCCAGCTGTAGTGCGCGAGGACGCGTTCACGGCCCGCCTTGCCGTAGCGGGCCAGCCGTTCGGGGTCGTCGAGCAGGGTGCGGATCACCGCCGCGAGGCGGTGGTCCTCTCCGTCGGGCGCCACCAGGGCTCCGGTGACGCCGTCGACGACGGTGTCGAGGTGGCCGCCGACGGCGGTGGCGACCACCGGAGTGCGGCAGGCCATGGCCTCGATGGGCACGATGCCGAAGGGTTCGTAGTCGGGCAGGGAGAGCACCAGGTCCGCGCCGGACATCAGGTGGGGCATCCGGTCGTGGGGCACCGCGCCCAGCAGGGTGACCCGGTCGGCGACACCGTGCTCCTCAGCCACCTTCCGGAGCCGCTCCGCCTCCGGCTCGGCGAAGAGCAGGCCGGCCTCCGGGCCGCCCGCGACGAGCAGTTCGGCGTCGGGCACCTCGGCCAGCGCGCGGATCGCCCGGTCGAAGCCCTTGCGCCTCACCAGTCGGCCGACCGCCAGCAGCCGGCGCGGGCTGGAGGCGGGACGGCGGTCGCTGCCGACCGGCGTGAAATGACGCGGGTCCACCCCACAGGGCACGACGGAGATCCGGTCGCGGGCCACACCCATCGCGGCGAGCTCGGCAACCTCGTCCGCGCAGGTGGCCAGCACCCGCCGACAGGCGCGGCCGACGGCCGCCTCGACCTCCAGGCGCTGGGGCGGGCTGGTGTCCTCGGCACCCTGGTGACGCCTCTTCACCGTGCCGAGCGCGTGGTACGTCTGCACGACGGGGACCCCGAGGCCGCGGGCGCCGCTCAGGGCGGCCGTCCCGGACATCCAGAAGTGGGCGTGGACCACGTCCGGCCGGGCGGCCCGCCAGCGCCGGGCGAGGAAGGACCCGAACTCCGGCATGAAGGCGATGAGTTCGTCCTTGGGCACCCGGGCGGCCGGACCCGCCGGCACATGGACGACCTTCACACCGCCGGGCGTGAGCACCTCCGGGGGCAGACCGGGCGCGTCCCTGCGGGTGTACACGGTGACGTCGTGGCCGCGCAGGGCGAGGTGGTCGGCGAGCTGGGCGACGTACACGTTCTGTCCGCCCGCGTCCGGTCCGCCCAGCTCGGCCAGCGGGCTGGCGTGCTCGGAGACCAGGGCGACACACAGGGAAGCCGGTCGGCCGGTGCTCATCGCGTGACCTCTTTCATCAGGTGTTCCCAGTCATCGAGGAAGCGCTGCACCCCGTACCGGGCCTGTGCGGCGGCCCTGGCCCGCTCCCCCGCGTACCGCGCCTGTCCGGGGTCGGCGAGGAAGGCGCGTACCGCCTCGTCCAGGACATCGGGCCGGTTGGAGACGACCCCGGCGTCGTCGGGCACCGCTTCCCGCACCTCGGTGGTGTCCAGGGCGACGACGGGCATCCCGAGGAACATGGCCTCCAGCAGCGAGAGACCGAGCGAGGTCCAGCGCACCGGGTGGAGGTAGAGGCGGCAGCGGGCCATGGCCGGGTGGAGCTCGCCCTGCGGCAGGTCGCGGGTGCGGCAGCGGTCCGGGTCCAGGCCGAGGTGGGCGGCGAGCCCCTCGGTACGCATCCCGAACACGTCCAGCGGCGAGGACCGGGCGAAGCGGGGCAGCAGGTCGGTCCCGGTCGTACGGCCACGCCGCACGGGCTCGTTGACCACCACCGCCGCCCTCGGCTCGGTGCCGGTCCACAGGGGCCCGGGGTCGATGATGCCGTGTTCGATGACCGTGGCGGGGGCGCGGCCGTTGTTCCACATCAGCCGGTTGAAGTGGGTGACGTGGACGAGGGGGATGTCGTCCCGGTCGGCGAGCGGGTGCCGGGTGTCCACGGGGGTGGCGTCGGGGCTGTTGTGCTCGACGTACACCGCCGGTACGTCGACGCCCGGGCGGCGGCCGGTCCACTCGTGGGCGAGGGCGAGCTCGTGGGGCCGCTGCAGCACCATGAGGTCGATGTCCTGCTCCCGCAGCTCCTGCGGGCTCACCTCGCGGACGTCCGGCGGCCACTGCCAGGTGGCCGCCCGGCCGAGGCCGTCCGGGCCGCGGTCCGGGGTGACGGGCACTAGGTAGGTGTGCGGGCCCTGGACGAACGAGGTGGCCCAGGAGCCGTGGACGTGCCAGATGAGGATGTTCATGCGTGCTCCTCGACGAGTTCGCGGACGGCTCGCACCACGTCCTGGGGGGTGACGTCGTTCAGGCACGGATGCCCCGGGACGGGGCAGTGCCGGGCGCGGCTGTCGGCGCACTTGGCCGACTGGTCGCCGAGCAGGACGGTGGGGACCCCGAAGGGCGCCCAGCGTTCCGCCGGGACCACCGGGGCGAAGAGGGAGACGACAGGGGTGGCGACGGCCGCCGCCAGGTGGGCCGGCCCCGTGTTGCCGCTGACCAGGACGTCGGCGTTGCGCAGGACACCGGCCAGCGTGCGGGGCTCGGTGTGGCCGCCGAGGTCGATCGCCACGTCGCCGCTGACACGCCGGGTGAGACCCCTCTCGTCCGGTCCGCCGGTGACCACCACGCGGTGGCCGGCGTCGGCGAGGTGCTGGACGGCGGCGGCGCAGCGGTCAGGGCTCCAGGCGCGGGCGGGGGCGCTCGCGCCCGGGTGCACGACGACGTAGGGGCCGTTGCCGGTCAGGGAGACGGTGTCCGGTGTCGGCACGACCCGCAGTCCGCCGTCGTCTCCCGGCGGCGGCGCGAAGCCCATGGCCACGGCGGTGTCGAGGGCGGCCTCGGCCTCATGGCGGCCCGGGAGCCGCCGGTGCCGTACGTCGAGGAGGCGGCCCGGGTGGTCCACGCTGTCGGCGCCGATCCGGCGGACCCCGGCCATGCGCAGCAGCAGGGCGGTGGGCAGCGGGCTCTGGTGGAACGAGGTGAGGACCAGGGCGCTGTCGTACGCGGCCTCGCGTATGCGCCCCACGACGGCGTCGATGTCCGCCCGGTCCACGGGCGGCGGCTCGACACCTTCCCAGGGCGCTTCCCAGACGAGTACGTCGTCGACTCCGGGCAGCAGCCGGGCGGCGGGTTCGCCCCGCGGACCGCACAGCAGGGTCACGTGGGAGGCGTGGGCGGCGACCGCCCGGACGGCGGGCCCGGCAAGGAGGACGTCACCGAAGCTGTCCAGCCGTGCGACCAGTGCCTTCATGAGAGGTCCCCCTGCCGTCCCAGGACCATCCGTACGGCCGTCAGCACGTCGGGGGCGGTCCAGCGCTCCGCATCGATCTCGGAGCGCAGGGTCACCGCGTTGGGAACGAGGACTCCGCGGGCTCCAGCGGCCCGGGCCGCGAGGACGTCGGCCCGGATGTCGCCGATCACCACGCAGTCCTCCGGCCGTACGTGGAGCCTGCGGGCGGCTTCCAGGACGAGACCCGGCCGCGGTTTGCGGCAGGCGCAGCGGTCCTCGAAGGTGTGCGGGCAGAACACCCAGGTGCCGAGGGTGCCGAGCAGATCGTCCGCCCGCCGGTTGACCCGTATCACGTCGTGCTCGGTGATGATCCCTCTGCCGACGCCGGACTGGTTGCTGACGACGCCGGTGGGGACGGAACCGGCGCGCAGGAGGTCGGCCGCCTCCCGGGCGCCGGGCAGCAGCCGGACCTTTTCCGGGTCCCCGTTGTAGGGCACGTCCTCCACCAGCGTTCCGTCGCGGTCGAAGAGGACCGCTGCCACCGGGCGGGGCGTCGGGGTTCCGCCGCTCATCGGCCGCCTCCCAGCGGACGGACGGTGCGGTGACGGGCCTGTCCGCCGAGCCAGTGCCAGGTGGCGAGGGGCGGGATGACGGTGCTGGTGGCGGCCATGGTGGCGATCTCGTGGCGGGTCCGGGGCCCGGGGGCGATGCGCGCCCAGGCGAACTCGGCGGTGGCTGCCGCCCACAGCCCGGCTGCCAGGGCGGCGGTCCGGGGCCGACCGGCCACCGCGCAGAGAGCGGCCGCGCCGGCCAGGGCCGTGGTGGCCAGATGGCCGGGGAGGCGGCCCCGGGGTGCCTCGGCGCGGGTCCACCAGCCGGGGCCGTGGAGGCGGTTCATCAGGACGTCGTCGGCGTTGCCGCGCTGGGCGCGGACGGAGGCCCACGGCCCGGCCGGACGGACCGGGTGACGGGTGAGCCGCTCGCCCCGGTGCAGCGACCAGCCCGCGTCCATCATCCGCAGGGCGAGGTCGGCGTCCTCGCGGAAGGCGCGCGGGAACCTCTCGTCGAAGCCGCCCACCTCCTTGAGCGCCGTCGCCCGGTAGGCCATGTCGGCGGTGGCCCAGGCTGCCTGCTCCAGGCCGGCCGTCCCCCGCTCCCAGTCGGTGGGCGCGCGGTCCTCGGGGAGCGGGACGGCCAGCCGCCCCTGGACGCCCCCGGTGGTCCCGTCGGCCGCGGCGAGATCGGTGGCGAGCCGGTCGGCCCAGTCGAGCTCCACCTGGACGTCGTCGTCGAGGAAGACGACCCAGGGGGTGCTCACCACGCGCCAGCCGGCGTTGCGTGCGGCGGCCGGCCCTCTGCCGCCCGTGGCGAGGGAGCGTACGGAGAGGTCTCCGGCCGCCCGCAGCGGCAGGGGACTGCCGGGGGCCGGCCGGTCGTCGACCACGACGACTTCCGTGGGCGGTGGCCCGGCGCAGGCGGCCAGTGCCCGCAGGCAGTCCTCCAGGCATGGCCGTCCGATGGTGGGGACGACGACGGCGTACTCCACGGACCCGCTCATCCGAAGGCCCTCCCCCGCCGTACCGCGAAGGGCCCCAGTGCCAGCAGGTCCACGGGGGCGGACCCGAAGCACTCCAGGGCGTCGCGCGGGTCGTCGACCATGGGCCGGCCCGCCGTGTTCAGGCTGGTGTTGACGACGACGGGCAGGCCGGTGCGCCGCTCGAAGGCGCCGAGCATCCGGGCCACCAGCGGTTCGGTGTGCGCGTCCACCGTCTGGATGCGGGCGGTGCCGTCGACATGGACGACGGCGGGGATGCGGTCGCGCCACTGCTCGGCGACCTCGTGGACGAAGAGCATGTACGGGCTCGGCACAGGGCCGTCGAAAAGCTCCGCCGCCCGTTCCTCCAGCACCATGGGCGCGACCGGACGGAACTCCTCGCGCCCCTTCACCGCGTTCAGCCGCTCCAGGTTCTCCGCCCGTCCGGGGTGCGCCAGCAGGGAGCGGTGTCCCAGGGCCCTGGGACCGAACTCGGAACGCCCCTGGAACCAGGCGACGACACCGTCCCGGCTCAGCTCCTCCGCCACGGTCTCGGCGATGTCCTCGGGCTCCTCGTACGGGACGGCCGCCCGCTCCAACCAGCCGCGCAGCTCGTCGTCGCTCCAGCCCCGGCCCAGCGCGGCCGTCGGCATCGCCTCCACGGGCTCCTTCTCGTTGGCCACATGGAGGGCCGCTCCCAGGGCCGTTCCGGCGTCACCCGCCGCGGGCTGCACCCAGATCTCCCGGAAGGGACTCTCGCGGTGCAGGCGGGTGTTGGCCACGCAGTTGAGCGCCACGCCGCCCGCCAGGGCGAGGACCTCGTCACCCGTGCGGCCGTGCAGCCACCGGGCGAGGTCCAGCATGACGTCCTCCAGGCAGGCCTGGGCGCTGGCCGCGACGTCGGCGTGCTCCTGCGTCCAAGGGGCGTCCGGCGCCCGGCCGGGTACCAGTGACTCCCATGGCACGGGCCGGGCCGTGAAGCCGCCCGCGCCGTCCGCGTGAACGAACTCGCGCAAACGTTCGACGAAGCGCGGCTTCCCGTACGAGGCGAGGGCCATCACCTTGAACTCATCGCTGCTGCGCAGGAATCCGAGGTGCTGGGTGAGGTCCTCGTAGAACAGGCCGACGGAGTCCGGCAGCTTCTGGGAGGCCAGCACAGTCAGTTGGCGGTCCACGTAGCGGCCCGAGAGGTGGGAGCCGCACTCGCCGCGGCCGTCGAGTACGAGGACCGCGCAGTCGGCGTGCGGTGAGGCCTGTCCGGCGGACGCGGCGTGCGCCACGTGGTGGGGGACGAACCGCACCTTGCCCGGGTCCAGTCCCGGCAGGGCCTCGGCGAGGAATTCCGGGGCGCGGCGTGCGTACTCCTGGCGCAGGTGGTCCCACGGGTCGTCCAGGCCCAGCTGCTCCGCCGGAGCGGCGAGGGCGGGGTCGTACGAGTAGGCCACCGCGTCCAGGTCGGCCGGACGCAGTCCTGCCTGCTCCAGGCACCAGTGGGCGCTGAGTTCGGGCAGCTCCCAGGCGGAGAACGGGATCGGGCGCTTGCCGTGCTTGCGGCGGCTGAAGCGCTCCTCCTCCGCGGCGGCGACGATCCGGCCGTCGACGATGAGAGCGGCTGCGGGGTCGTGGAACAGGGCGTTGATACCGAGGACACGCATGGGCACCTCCGTCAGAACCGCGGGGTCTGGGAAACGGTTTCGGGCAGGGCGGAGAAGTACGCGATGGTCCGCTTGATGCCTTCCTCCCAGCCCACCCGCGGTTCCCACCCCAGCAGTTCACGCGCGAGGGTGGTGTCGGGCCTGCGCCGCTCGGGATCGTCCACGGGGCGCTCGACGAAGGAGAGCGGGGAGGCGGACCCGGTCAGGGCGATCACCCGGCGGGCGATGTCCAGGACGGTGACCTCGTCACCTCCGCCGATGTTCACCGGGCGGACCGCCTGGCTGGCCGCCACGAGAAGGACGCCGTCGACGGTGTCGTCCACATAGCAGAGTGAGCGGGTCTGGCTGCCCTCGCCCGCCACCGTCACCGGGTCCCCCGCAAGCGCCTGGCGGACGAAGGTCGGCACGGCACGTCCGTCGTGGGCGCGCATCCGGGGGCCGTACGTGTTGAACATGCGCACGATGCCCGCGTCCAGGTTCCTCGCGCCGACGTGCGCGGTGACCAGCGCCTCGGAGAACCGTTTGGACTCGTCGTACACGCTGCGCGGACCGACCGGGTTGACGTTGCCCCAGTAGTCCTCGCGCTGCGGGTGGACGAGCGGATCACCGTACACCTCGGAGGTGGAGGCGAGCAGGAAGCGGGCGCCGTCGCGGTGCGCGAGGGCCAGCGCGTTACGGGTTCCGAGGCTCCCGACGTCCATGGTCTCCAGCGGGTGGCGCAGGTAGTCGGCGGGCGAGGCCGGACAGGCGAAGTGCAGGACGAGGTCGTAGGGGCCGGGCAGGTGGCCGATCACCGCATCGGAGGAGACGTCGGACCGCACGAAGCGGAATCCGGACCGCCCCATCAGATGAGCGATGTTGCCCTCGGAGCCGGAAAGCAGATTGTCCACGCAGTCGACTTCGACTCCCGAATCCAGCAGCCGTTCGCACAGGTGGGAGCCGAGAAAACCGGCGCCCCCGGTGATGACGGCGCGGCACCAGGGGGCTGGTGTCGTCATCAAAGACATAGGACGGCCTTTCATCCGCGGTGGAGATGGGTCCGACGCCCTGCGCACACCGGACAACAAGCGTGACGCCAGCGGGAGAGTCGCCGCCTCGCGGGCCGTCTCGCAGCGTGCGGCGAAACGGCGGACGAGCGGCGTGGCCGCCGTGTTCCCGACGGCCACGTCTGGCTGAGTTCCCCGGCGAGTACGGTTCACACATCGAATTCAGCTTGCGGTGGCGAACATTCGTTTCCGCTGTCGCATAGGGGCGGCCCGGCCGGGGCACGCCGATGCCCCGGCCCGGCACGAGGAATGAGCACGCGGGGGAAGCTCAATCGGTGGAGAGCACCTCGATGAGGTAGCCCACGTCGGGGTCGGGCAGAGAGCGTGCCACATCGGCGGTGGCGACCATGCCGACGAGGGTGTGCCCGTCGATGACCGGCAGCCGGCGGACCTTGTGCTCCGTCATCGTGCGGAGGATCTCCTCCGCCCGGTCGTCGGCGCCGATGGTGACCGCTTCCCCCTGGGCCAGCTCGCCGGCCGTACAGTCGGCGGGGTCCTTGCCGGCGCCGAGCACCTTGGTCACGATGTCGCGGTCGGTCAGCATCCCCTTGAGCTTGTTGTCCGTACCGCAGATCGGGAGGGCGCCGACACCGAGTTGCGTCAACTTCTTCGCGGCGTCCAGGACGCTCTCGTTCTCGCCGACGCACTCGGTACCGCTGGTCATGATCTCGCGTGCGGTTGCCATGGTCTTTCCCTTCGTAGGTGTGGATCGGTCCGTGGCGCGGCGGGTTCCCCTCTCAGGGCGTTCCTAACGGCTCAGGGCATTTCTCATGCTGTTTCCCCTGTCGGGCCCGCGGGGCGCGTCCCGTGTCCGATGCACCCGTTCGGAGCTTTCGTGGTGCGTCTCGGCCTCAAGGGGTACCCGCAGGACATGAGCACTGGAAACCCCGACCCCGACCCCCGCGACACCCCCGGCCTGGAACCGGGTGGCTCGGTCCCCGCCGGTGAGACTCCCCCCGCCGAGGGCAGCACCTCGGAAGCGGGGCCGCGCCACTCGCCGCCCCGGGGATGGGCCAAAGCGCCGCTGATCGCCATCGTCACGGTCGCCGTACTGGTGGCCGCCTTCTTCCTCGTCTACGCCCTCCTGCTGTGACGGGAGCCCGGTCCCGGCCCCGCGTTTGAACCCCGGCAGCGGTGGTACCCGCCGAGCGGCGGAACGGCCCGGCGCAGGGAACAATTGCAGGCGGGAACAGATCGTCCGCTGTGCGAAGCAAGGAGGATCATGGCCGTACGACACCACCTCATCGACCGGCCGCCGACTGCGGTCTGGTCGGTCCTGGAGGACGAGACCCTGTACGGGGAGTGGGTGGTCGGGACCTCCGGCTCCCGCCCGGACGAGGGTCGCTGGCCCGAGACCGGCGCCTCCATCACCTACCACGTCCACCTGGGGCCCAAGCGGTTCACCGGACGCACGGTCGTCCGGCACATCGACCGGCCGGGCAAGCTGGAGCTGGAGGCGGACGGCGGCCCCTGGGGCACGGCCCGTATCGCCTTCGACATCCGGCCGTGGGGCGAGCGGACCCTCGTGATCGTCGACGAGCACCCGCTGCGCGGCCTCGGCGGCACGCTGCACAATCCCCTGCTGGACACCTTGCTCCAGCTCCGCCACCGCACCATGCTGGCGCGCCTCGCCCGGCTGGTCGAACGCGTGACGGCCCCCGAACCGAACGATGGCCGGCGTGCCACCGCACCGGCCGGCTGATCCCGGGCCTGCGCCTGGTACACGTGCTCCCGGGCGAAGGGCGATGACATGGTCGACGCGGTAGTGATCGGAAGCGGCCCCAACGGCCTGGTGGCCGCCAATGTGCTCGCCGACGCCGGCTGGTCCGTGGAGGTCTTGGAGGAGCAGGACGAGCCGGGTGGTGCGGTCCGCAGTGACCGGGGGGTCCATCCCGCTTACGTCAACGACCTGTTCAGCTCGTTCTACCCGCTGGCGGCGGCCTCCCCCGTGCTGGCGGCGCTGGAACTCGAACGGGAGGGGCTCCGCTGGAGTCGTGCTCCCCGGGTGCTCGCCCATCCGCTGCTGGACGGCAGCTGTGCCGTGCTCGACCGCGACCGGGCGGTCACCGCCGAGGGGCTCGACGGCTTCGCCCCCGGCGACGGGCAGGGCTGGCTGGACCTGTGCGGCATCTGGGACCGGCTGGGCGACGACATCGTCTCCTCCCTTTTCGCCCCGTTCCCGCCGGTCCTCGCCGGCGGGAAGCTGCTCGCCCGGCTGCGGGCGGCGGGCGGGCTGCGGCTCGCCCGCAGCCTTCTCCTTCCCGTACGCAGGCTCGGCGAGGAGGAGTTCACCGGCGAGGGCGGCCGACTCCTGCTGGCCGGGAACGCGCTGCACGCGGATCTGGCGCCCGAGGCGGCGGGCAGCGGTGGCTACGGCTGGCTGATGTCCATGCTGGGGCAGGCCCACGGCTTCCCGGTTCCGGTCGGGGGCGCCGGTGCGCTCACCGCAGCCCTGGTACGCCGGTTGGAGGCACGTGGAGGAAGGCTGAGGTGCGGGCAGCGGGTGAGCGAGGTCGTCGTACGGCAGGGCCGTGCCGTAGGGGTGCGTACCACGTCCGGGGACGCGGTCCCGGCCCGCCGGGCGGTGCTCGCCGATGTGTCCGCCCCCAGCCTGTACGGATCGCTGGTCGCCACGGAGCATCTGCCGGACCGGCTCCTCGACGACATACGGCGGTTCCAGTGGGACTTCGCCACGTTCAAGGTGGACTGGGCACTGAACGGCCCCCTCCCGTGGGACAGCCCGGCAGCGGCCACGGCCGGGACCGTGCATCTGGCGGAAGGCGTCGACGAACTCAGCCGGTGGGCCTCCCAGATCGCACGCGGCCTGATCCCGGACCGCCCCTTCCTCCTCGTCGGGCAGATGACCACGGCTGACGCGACACGTTCGCCGCAGGGCACCGAATCGGCCTGGGCCTACACCCATGTCCCCCACAGCGTGAAGGCGGACGCCGGGGCGGACGGCCTGTCCGGGGCCTGGGACCGGGCGGAGCAGGAGAGGATGGCGGACCGGGTGGAGGAGCAGGTGGAGCGGTACGCTCCCGGCTTCCGCGGCCGGGTCCGGGCCCGGCGGATCCTGGCACCGGCCACGCTCCAGGCGGCGGACCGCAATCTCCACCACGGCGCGATCAACGGGGGCACAGCCGCGATGCACCAGCAGTTGGTGTTCCGCCCGGTGCCGGGCACGGGCCGCCCCGAGACCCCGGTGAAGGGGCTGTACCTGGCCTCGGCCTCCGCGCACCCCGGTGGCGGCGTCCACGGCGCCCCCGGCGCCAACGCGGCCCGGGCCGCTCTCCGTTCCACCCGCGCCACCGCGACGGTCCTGTCCGCCGCGCAGCGGATGACGAGCCGTCGGGGGCGGCGCGGGGAGGCGTGAGGGGCACGGGCTGCGGTGGTCCCCCGCTCCCCCGGACGACACCCTGGCGCGCGTGACGGCAGCCGACTCAACCCCTTCGGGCGGCCCGCGGCCCGGACAGCACCGCGAGGCGAAGCCCACGGGCCGCGGGAAGCGGCAGCCCGGCCGTCGTGTCTCCGGCGCGAGGACCGCGGCCTGGACGCGGCGTCCTCCCGGGACTGAAACGTTCGGCAGCGGGTAGGCGGGTGGTGTTTGAGGGCTGTGTGGTGCAGCCGAGCCGACGGGGGGACATGACGTGGAACTGCTGATGGCGGACCGAGAGACCGGACAGGACCGGCCGGCGGTGGGTACGGGCACCGTGCTGGGCAGTGCCGCGTATGACATGGCTTCGGGCGAGATCGCCCGGGCCAGGGGCTTCGTCCGGGAGTTCCTGACGGACGCGCGGTCGCTGCACGGACTGCACGTGTCCGCGCGGGCGATGGATGTCGCGCAGCTGGTGGTGAGCGAGCTGGCCACCAACGTGTGCAAGTACGCTCCGGGCCCGTGCCTGCTCGACCTCGAAGCGGGCGACAGCGGGCTGGTCATCACGATGTGGGACACGGGCTCGGTGCTGCCCACCAGTCGGCAGGCCGACCCGACGCGCACGGGGCAGCACGGACTCGAGATCGTTCTCGCGGTCTGCGAGAGCTTCGAAGTGCGCCGTGAACCCGTGGGCAAGCGCGTCCGCGTGCGGATCTCGCTGCTCGACGCACCGCACGGTGACGCGGTCGGCCACTCGTCCTGGTAGAGCTCTGTCCTGCGGGACTCCGCAGGGTTCTCCCCCCGCACACAGCGGCCCGGCAGCGCGTCACAGCGGCTGCCGGGCCGCTGTGACGCGCTGCGCTGCCGATGGCTCAGCTCCGGGTGAGGCTGCCTGTCCTCAGCGTGGTGAGGAGCCGGGCCGGAAGCCGGAAGACATGCGTCTGGGAGATGCCCAGGTGCCCGCCGGTCTGAGCCCGGGTCATCTCCTGGCCGAACCGCATCCGGACGATCTCACGGCCGCGGGGCTCCAGGGTCTCGCGGAGCGGGGCTCTCCTCCTCGCCGATCCCCAGGTGATCGGCGAGTTCCGCGGCGCGGGGGTCGCGGCCCAGGGCGGAGGTGAGCTCCTTCCTGGCCCTGGCCAGGGCCACCCGCAGCTCCTGCAGGCGCCGGGGCACATGGACGGACCAGGTGGAGTCCCGGAAGAGGCGTTTGGTCTCGCCGACGATGTACGGGATCGCGAAGGAGGTGAACTCGACCTCGCGCGACAGCTCGAAGCGGCCGATCGCCTTGATCAGGCCGATGGTGCCGACCTGTGAGCAACGGCGATCAGGAGTCCGCCGGGTCCGGCACCTCACGCACATGAGTACCGCTGTGGTGGAAACCCGCTGGGCATGACGGACACACCGAAGCCGGGACCCGGCAAGGAACACGAGCGCCGGAACGTGGAACGAGAGAGCGGAGCGGGACCTGATCAACAGGTGGAGGAGCGGGCGCCGGACCAGCCGGCCGAGCTGTCCCGGCGATCCTGGACGGCAGTGCTGCGCGGCACCGTGAAGGAATTCAAGGACGACGAACTCGCCGACCGGGCAGCCGCGCTGACGTACTACGGGGTGCTGGCGCTGTTCCCCGCCCTGCTGGTGCTGGTGTCCCTGTTGGGCGTGGCGGGCGAGTCCGCCACCCGGCAGGTCCTGAAGAACCTGCAGAAGTTCACACCCGGCTCCGCCCGGGACGTCGTCAGTGATGCCGTGGAGCAGCTCCAGGGCAACGCCGGTGTCGGTTCGTTCATGGCGATCGTGGGTCTGGCCGTCGCGGTGTGGTCGGCCTCCGGTTACGTCGCCGGGTTCGTCCGTACCTCGAACGCCGTCTACGACATGCCGGAGGGCCGACCGGTGTGGAAGGTCCTGCCGCTGCGCCTGGCCCTGACCGTGACGCTGATGGTCCTCGCGTGTGCCAGCGCGCTCATCGTGGTCTTCTCCGGGGGTCTGGCACGGCAGGCCGGTGCCGCCCTGGGGATCGGGGACACTCCCCTGACCATCTGGTCGATCGCGAAGTGGCCGGTCCTGGTCCTGCTCGTCACCGTCATGATCGCGGTCCTGTACTGGGCCGCGCCGAACGCCAAGGGGCGCGGGTTCAAGTGGGTGACGCCAGGTAGTTTCCTGGCCCTGGTGATCTGGCTGGCCGCATCGGCCGGCTTCGCCTTCTACGTCGCGCACTTCGCCTCGTACAACAAGACCTACGGCACCCTCGCCGGCGTGGTCGTCTTCCTGGTGTGGCTGTGGATCACCAACCTGGCCATCCTCCTGGGGCTGGAGTTCGACGCCGAGATGGTCCGCCAGCGTGCGATCGCCGGCGGCCACCCGGAGGACGAGGAGCCGTACGTGGAACCACGTGACACCCGCGCCTGGAGCGACGGGGACCGCCGGCGCATGGAGCAGTGAGTGGCGTCCGTTCTTCGCAGGATGGATGCCGCCGCCGTTGCCGGGTAGCCGGACGACGACGGCGTACACATCCGGACGAGGGTGTTCCGTCGCGGCGGCCCACGTCTTCCGCGACGATTCCGACCGATCGAGGAGGAGAGCAAGGTGACCTCATCATGAGCACAGCAGGGCGGGACGCCCACACCACCGGCGAACCGGTGGGCGCCCTGGTTTCGCGTGCCTCACAGCAGATCTCGGAGCTGGTCCGAGAGGAAATGCAGCTGGCACGTTCGGAGATGACGCAGAAGGGCAAGCGGTTCGGGAAGGGCGGCGGCCTCTTCGGCGCCGCGGGTCTCGTCGGCATCCTGGCGGCCCAGGCCCTGGTGGCGACCTGCATCGCCGCACTCGCCCTGGTGCTGCCCCTCTGGGCGGCAGCGCTCATCGTCACGGCCGTGCTGGCGGCGGTGGCCGGTGTGGCCGCCCTGGCGGGGAGGAAGCAGATCGCCCGAGCGGGTACCCCCGCACCCGAACAGACCATCGACAGCGTCAAGGCCGATCTGGCCGAGGTCAAGGAGAAGGCTCACCGATGAATGACGAATCGCAGAACAAGATGGGCACGCCCACCCCTGAGGAGCTGCGTGAGCGGGTCGAGCGGACGCGCGACGAGCTCGGGCAGACCGTCGAGGCGCTGGCGGCCAAGGCTGACATCAAGGCGCAGGCGAAGGAGAAGACCGCAGCCGTCAAGGAGCAAGCAGCGGTCAGGACCGCGGTGGTCAGGGATCAGGCAGCTGAGAAGACCGCGGTGATCAGGGAACAGGCCGCTGAGAAGGCGGCGGTGGCCTCCGGCCAGATCCGTGAGAAGACGGAGCAGGCCGCGCAGTTGGTGAAGGACAGGACGCCGGACGCCGTGCTGGAGAAGACGGCACAGGCAGCCGCGCAGGTGCGCGAGAGCGCGGCCCAGGCCCGGCGGTACGCGGCGGAGAAGACCCCCGATCCGCTGCTGGAGAAAGCGGACCGGGCCGCCACGGCCGCCCGCGCCAACCGCACCCCGCTCATCGCGGGCGGTGCGCTGCTGGTCGCCTTTCTGCTGATCCGTCGTAGCCGGGGGCGTAACCGATGAAGGCGTTCCGGATCGCGTACAAGCCGGTAGGGCTCGCCCTGGGTGCCGTCGGCGGCATGCTGGCGGGCGCCGCGTTCAAGCAGACGTGGAAGCTCGTCGAAGGCGAGGGCGACGCCCCTGACGCCCTCGACGAGGACCGTCCGTGGCGGCAGATCCTCCTCGCCGCCGCCGTACAGGGCGCGATCTTCGCCGTGGTCAAGGCAGCGGTCGAACGTTCGGGCGCCCAGGCGACCCGGCGCGTCACGGGCACCTGGCCGGCCTGACCCGCCGCGGTGCCGGTCCTCCCGAGGACGGGCCGGCACCGCCCCGGCGGCAAGCGGGGGGCACGGATCAGGCGCTGAGCATCTGGAGAGGGACCTCTACGGCGCCGGAGGACAGCGTCCGCGGCAGCTCGGGCTGGGGCATCGCGCGGCAGACGACCCGTCGCACCATCTGAAGGGGCGGGGAAGCCGGGCCTGGCAGAGACCGTCGCCACCGGACGTACCTGCCCCCGCTGAACGGCGATGAGCGGAGCCGCAGGCAAGCGCACCTCGAACGGCGTCAGCTCAGCCTCCCAGCGGAGTCTGCCTCCCTCTGAACATCGCTCCCCCCTGAACCGAGCCGTCCGCGGCTTCCGCTGCCGTGGCTGAACCACCGCTGTCTTTCCGCGTATCGGCGATATCCCTCTCGCGCCTCGCGCCGGACACGTGCTCCGTGGCAGAGGGCGCGACCGCAGACGCACAGCACGCGGTGACAGCGACGAGCTGCCTTCGCTCCGGCTGCGCCGGGCGGCGGCCCTCGGACAGTGGGTGGCCCCGGGCCTGACCACCGTGGCACTCCCGGTCCTGGCCTTCGTCTCGGCCCGGGACGGGCAGGCGTGGACCTCGATCGTCCGCTGCCAGGTCACCGGCGGCACCCGGGCCGAGAACAACCGCCTGATCGAGCTGAGCCGCAAGGGCAACGGCGTCGTGGGCTGGAACCTGGACACGGCGGGGCTCTCCAACGGCCTGGGGTGCACGGGTGAGGACCTGTACGTGCGTGAGCCCTGGGGGCGCGGCTGAGCCGCCGTGCCACGTCACGCCTCGGTTCACCCCAATGCAGCATTCCCCCCGGCGGAAGAGATCGTTGTGCGGGGTGCAACGACGGACAGCATATTTCGTTTCGAATGTGACGACTTCCGAGGCCGTGCTGCGGGACGACGCAGGAAAAGAGGAGCAGATGTACGAAGGAAGCATTCCGCTCGAGGACTTCCTCGACACCATGAACCGGCTCCAGGCCGACTTCGAGCGACGACTGGGAGGCATCGAACGCAAGGCGCTGCCGACACCCTTGACGCACGTGCACTCGCAGGAACGTTCCAGCTCGTCGCAGTGGGCACCGGAGGACGGCTACCGTCCGCTCGGCATCGAGGCCATCTGGACCGCCTCCCGCGAATCATCGGATGATCGTCGGAGCAGGCCGAGCACCCCGAGCACTCAGCCGAAACGCTCCTCCCCCCGCGCCTGGGGTGCTCCTGCCGACTGACCGCTGCGGAAAGACGTCACTTCCCCCCACGTCGGGCCCGCACCAGCAGGACCAGCAGATACCCCCGCCGACGCACACGGTGACCGCGCCCGTCGGCAGCGACACGCCCGCAATCGCATGCTGCGCCACGAGGTCGGCGCGAGCAGCAGGAGCGCGCCCGCGAGCGCCGCACCGGCGAGGCCGACCGTCGCGCGTCCGGTGAGACGGCAGGCGATCTGCGGCGCTGCCAGGGCGACGAAGCCGATGGGGCCCGCCGCGGCGGTCACCGCGTCCGTCGCGGCCACCCCGAGGACGTCGGTACGTAGTGCTGCGGGAGCCCGCGCCGCTCTTCCGGCGGCAGGTTCCGGGCGGGCGTCTCCACCGGGCCCGCCACCGACCGGCCACGCTCGCGGTCCCAGCCCGCACGCGCGCGCGGGTGGAACCGGCGCCGCTCGGGAACGCACTGCCAGGCGTGGTGCACCAGCCGTCCCAGTGCGCGCAGCAGCCGCTCGTCGTGGGACGTCCAGCGAAGCCCGAGGCGCTCGCGGACGGCGGGCGGATACAGACCGACCGTCATCCACAGCGTCAGCCGGACGACCGGGATCCGGACGAGGGCCCACAGCGGCGACGGCAGGAGCCGCAGGGCGGGCGGCCGGGCGATACGTCGCATGTTCAGGACGTCCCGGGTCGGCCGGTTGTCCTCCAGGACGTCGGCGCACATGTGGTCCCAGTACCTCTGGAACTCCTCCCAGCTGCGGGGGACGGGCTTCATGGACAGGCCGTACAGCGCGTACCAGCGGACGTGCTCGTCGAAGAGCGTGTATCGCTGGGCCTCGGTGAGGCCGCCGCCGAAACGCTCGGCCACCTGCACGGTCAGCATGAAGAACGTGGCGTGCGCCCAGTAGAACGTGCCCGGGTCGAGCGCGTGATACGGGCGGCCGCGCTCGTCGGCCCCGCTGACCGAGGCGTGGTAGCCGCGCACTTCGCGGGCCGTACGGGCGGCGAGCGGGCCGTCGTAGACCACTCCCCCGATCGGGTACAGAGAGCGGAAGAGGCGCTGCCAGCGCTCCTCGAAGAAGCGGGAGTGCTCGGCGACACCCGCGCCCAGTTCGGGGTGCATGTTCTGCATCGACCCGGCCCAGGGGGCGAGGAGGAGGGCTCTCCAGTCGCCGAACCAGCGCCAGGTGAGGGAGTCGGGGCCGAGGGGTTCGGGGGTTGACGGGCCGGTCGGGCCCCGACCGCTCGGGGCCGGGCCAGGAGCCGATGTTTCCACGTGCGCCTCCACTCTGAGGACACCTGTCATCACAGGGAAAGGTAAAATGTGAGGACGCCTGTCGTCAATGGGTCGGCACGCAACAGAGCGGCGAGGAAGTCGAGTTGGCCGAGCGGAGCTGGGGCGGGACCAAGCTCGCCGATCGTCGCGCGGCCCGTCGGCAGATCCTGCTGGACACCGCCGAGCGCCTGGCCGGCGAGGAGGGGTGTGCGGCCGTCACGGTCCGGTCCGTCTGCAGACGGGCGCGCCTGACGGACCGCTACTTCTACGAGAGCTTCACAGGGCGCGACGACCTGCTCCTCGCCGCCTTCGAACGGGTCGCCGGCGAGGCCAGGAACGCCCTGGAGAAGGCCGTGTCGCTCAGCGGTCCACCGCTGGAAGACCGGGCCCGGGCCGCCGTCGCCGCCTTCGTCGCCCTGGTCCTGGACGCGCCGCACAAGGGCCGCCTGCTCCTCCTGGAGCCCTTCGCCGACCCGGTTCTCGGGGCCCACAGCCACCGGCTCATGCCGGTGTTCACCGACCTCGTCGGCGGTCAGCTCGCCGGTACGGGGGACGCCGTCGACCGCCGGATGGCCGCGCACGCCCTGGTCGGCGGCCTGGCGAACCTCTTCGCGGGGTGGCTGCACGGCACGCTCGACGTGCCACGCGAGCGGCTGGAGGCGCACTGCGTGGAACTGGTGCTGGCGGCGACGTCGCCCCGGGGATAGCCCTCCCCTGGTGCGAGACGCGTACGCCTGCCGTCACATAGAACGAACACGGTAAAAGATTAAACAACGACCTTCTCAACCACTTTCCCACTCAGTACGGTTGGGGACCCATGAGTCCCCCCATCGCCCCCGTGGGCTGGAGTCGCTGGCTGGTGCCGCCCGCGGCCCTCGCGATCCACCTCTCCATCGGCCAGGCCTACGCCTGGTCCGTATTCAAACCCCCGCTGGAAGACGCCCTCGGCCTCAGCGGCACGCAGAGCGCACTGCCCTTCCAGCTGGGCATCGTCATGCTCGGCCTCTCCGCCGCCTTCGGCGGCACCCTCGTGGAGCGCCGAGGACCGCGCTGGGCCATGACGGTCGCCCTCGTATGCTTCTCCTCCGGCTTCCTGCTCTCCGCTCTCGGCGCCGCGACCGGGCAGTTCTGGCTGATCGTGTTCGGGTACGGCTTCGTCGGAGGGATCGGCCTCGGTATCGGCTACATCTCGCCCGTCTCGACGCTGATCAAGTGGTTCCCCGACCGTCCCGGCATGGCCACGGGCATCGCCATCATGGGTTTCGGCGGCGGCGCGCTGATCGCCTCGCCCTGGTCGGCCCAGATGCTGGAGTCCTTCGGCAGCGACGGCTCCGGCATCGCGCTGGCCTTCCTCGTCCACGGCCTGTCCTACGCCGTCTTCATGCTGCTCGGCGTCCTGCTGATCCGGGTGCCCCGCCCGAGCGGCGAGGAGCGGGGGGCGGCCGATCACACCGCGGCGCCGAAGGGACCCCAGGTGCCGGCGCGTCAGGCTCTGCGCACCCCGCAGTTCTGGCTGCTGTGGGTGGTGCTCTGCATGAACGTCACCGCCGGCATCGGCATCCTGGAGAAGGCCGCGCCGATGATCGCGGACTTCTTCGCGGACACCCCCACACCCGTTTCGGCGACGGCCGCCGCCGGTTTCGTCGCCCTGCTGTCCGCGGCCAACATGGCCGGCCGCATCGGCTGGTCCTCCACGTCCGACCTGATCGGGCGCAAGAACATCTACCGCGTCTACCTCGGCGCGGGCGTCCTCATGTACGCGCTGATCGCGCTGGTGGGCAGCTCCTCCAAGCCCTTGTTCGTCCTGTGCGCTCTGGTCATCCTCTCCTTCTACGGCGGTGGCTTCGCCACGATCCCCGCCTATCTCAAGGACCTCTTCGGCACCTACCAGGTCGGTGCGATCCACGGTCGGCTCCTCACCGCCTGGTCCAGCGCCGGTGTTCTGGGGCCGCTCATCGTGAACTGGATCGCCGACCGGCAGGAGGCGGCCGGGAAGCACGGCGCGGAGCTGTACGGGACGTCGCTCTTCATCATGATGGGCTTGCTCGTCGTCGGCTTCCTGGCCAACGAGCTGGTCCGTCCGGTGCACCCGTCCCACCACCTCGACGCCGTCTCACAGGAGAAGGGAGCGCCCGATGTCCGACGACGCCGTCAGTCAGAGCCCGCCTGAGGTGAAGGACCGGCGGCCGCTGATCGCCTTCACCTGGGTGTGGGTGGGTGCCCCGCTCGCGTACGGGCTGTACGAGCTGTTCCGCAAGGCGACCCAGTTGTTCACCGACTGAACCGCCGCCGTCGGCCCGGTGGACCGGGCCCCGGCGGCGGGTGCCGTCGGCCGGTCAGCCCACCAGGTCCGGGGCGCGCAGCATGGCGGCCGGGATGCCCCACGCGTCGACGAGGCCGTCCGCCAGGGGCCGGACCTTGCGGCAGAGGTCGTTCACCTCGCGGGTGATCGCCTTGGAACGCTGGACGGTCAGCCGGCCGTGTTCCATGAACCACGCCCGGTCCGCCTCGATCGTCGAGAGGGCGAACAGGTCACACAGCAGGCCCAGAGCGACCTTGTCGCCGCCCTCGGGCAACGTACGCACCCTGTCGACGAACGCCTCCAGCACCAGCCTCTCGACATGTGCGTGGGCGACGGCGATGACGTGGTCCTGCACCTCCGAGAAGACGGCGCCCGGGTCGCGCTTCCGGTCGATCCCGGCCTTGAGCCTGCGGGCCACCCCGGCGAGCATGTGCTCCTCCCGGTAGCGGAACATGGCCAGCTGGTACTCCGAGTCCAGCAGGCCGGCTTCCTGGTCCCACTCGTCGCCGCCCGGCAGCAGGTCACGTACCCGTTCGAGCAGCTTGTGGGCCGATGTCTTCTCGATGACCGTCTCGACGGCGAGGTTGGTGACGTAGCGGACCATGCCGAGCTGGTCCAGGTCCTCGAACTCGCTCGCGTAGTCGGTGAGCAGGCCCTTGGCGACGAGCTGCAGCAGGACGTGGTTGTCGCCCTCGAAGGTGGTGAAGATGTCGCTGTCGGCCTTGAGGGCGGCGAACCGGTTGACAGCGAGATAGCCGGCGCCGCCGCACGCCTCGCGGCACTCCTGGATCACCCGGGTGGCGTGCCAGGTGGCGAGCGCCTTGGTGCCGGCGGCCCGTGCCTCCAGCCGGCGCCGCCCCTGCGGGTCGTCCTCCGCGCCGGAGAAGACCTCGTGCAGTTGCGTGCGTACGACGTCCTGCGCGAAGTGGAGCGCGTACGTCTGCGCCATGAGCGGCAGCAGACGGCGCTGATGGAGGCCGTAGTCGAGGAGCAGCCGCTCCTCCTCCTGGGAGCCTGCGGCGAACTGCCGGCGCCGCAGGGCGTACTTCGTGGCGACGGCGAGGGCGACCTTGGCGGCGTTGACCCCGGCGCCGCCCACACTGACCCGGCCCTGGACCAGGGTGCCGAGCATGGTGAAGAAGCGGCGGTCGGGGCTGTCGATCGTGCTCCGGTAGACGCCTTCCGGGGTCACGTCGGCGAACCGGTTGAGCAGCGCCTCGCGGGGAACCCGCACGCCGTCGAACCGGATGCGCCCGTTGTCCACGCCGTTGAGGCCCATCTTGCGGCCGTCGTCCTCGATGCCGACGCCGGGCGCCGCCTCGCCGCCGACCCGGATCGGTACGACGAACGCGTGCACCCCCTCGGATGCGCCGCCCACCTCCAGCTGGGCGAAGACGACCGCCAGCTCGCCGTGGCGGGCCGCGTTGCCGATGTAGTCCTTGCGCGCCTGGTCGCCCTCGGTGGTGATGACGAACTCCTGGCCGGCGGCGTCGTACCGCGCGACGGTGCCGAGCGCCTGCACGTTGGAGCCGTGCCCGGTCTCGGTCATCGCGAAGCAGCCCATCAGCTTCCCGGTGATCAGGTCCGGCAGATAGGCCTCGTGGTGGCGTTCGGTGCCCAGGTGCAGGATCGCGCCGCCGAAGAGCCCGAACTGCACGCCGGTCTTCACCAGCACCGACAGATCACCGAAGGCGAGCGTCTCGAACGCGGCGATCGAGGCCCCGACGTCACCGCCTCCGCCGTACCGCCTCGGGAAACCCATGCCGGTCTGCCCCGTCGCCGCCATCTCGACCACGAGTTCGCGCACCCGCTCGCGGTACGCGTCGATGCCGAGCTCCTCGGCCTCCTCGAGGACCGAGGCGTACGTCACCAGGTTGGTGCGGACCAGGTCCCGGACTTCGGCGTACTCGCCGTCCAGGACCTCGGCGAGGGCCTGGACGTCGAGTTCCGGCTGCACGTATCCGGCGGGAGCGGTGGATGTCCTGTCGGTGCTCATAACCTCTCGCTACCCCGCCCGGGAGCGATCACGCGGCAACTCACGCTGCGCCGTCGAGTACCTCACGCAGACGGCGGGCGAAGTCGTCCGGCTTCCCGGGGTAGCCGAACTCCCCGTCGAGGAATCCGCCGTGATGGCTGGGGAACACGGTGACCGGCTGCCCGAGCAGTTCGGCGGTCGCAGCGGAGGTACGCCCGGTCTGGACGGCCCGGGACTCCTCCCCCACGGCGATCACCACGCGGGTGGGGGCGCCGGTGATCGCGGCGACGTCCGGCCGGTAGCTGCTGATCGCCCATGACCGGTCGGACAGCAGCGGATCGTCACGCGATCCGTCGTCCTCGACAGGCATCCCGAACGCGGCCGGATCGGCCTCCGGCTGAGCGAAGTACGCTTCGGTGAATTCGCCTTCCCAGGACGTCATGGCCACGAAGGCGGCCATTCCGGCCCCCCACCCCCGCTTCTCGTACGCGTCCCGGACAGCGGCGCGCGCCCGCACGGCGGCGGGGCCGTCCGGGGTAAGGGTGATGAGCGGCGGCTCGTGGGCGACCAGGACGGTCACATCGTCGGGGTATCTCGCCACGACCGCGAGCGCGGTGACCGCTCCGCCACTGCTGGCGAACATCTCGACCGGACCGGCGCCGATTTCCTGGATCAGGGCGTGCACGTCGTCGGCCTGGGTCCCGGGGGTGTGGTCGACCCGCCCGTCCCTGCGGACGCTGCGGCCGATTCCGCGCGGGTCGTAGGTGACCACCGTGCGCTCGGAGGAACGGGCCGCGAGCGCGGCGAACCCGGTGGCGTCCATGGGCTGCCCGATCATGAACAGCGGCGGGCGGCCGTCGGTGGCGGGCAGCGGCCCGTGCACGTCGTGGACGAGATCGGCGCCGGCTGTCTCGAGCGTGTGAGTCTTCATACCTGGGCAGACCGTCCCCGCCCCGAAAACTCATCGGTCCGGACGGTTCGCCGGGACGGAACTCAGTAGCTGTCCGGTTCCGGACGGATATGCACACTGACGGCGTAGCCGCAGCCCGGAACATAGGGATCGCCGCTCCACGTGGCGTAGCGCTGCCGCAGGGTCAGTCCGGCCCCGTCGCACCACCGGTCGAAGTCCGCCAGGCCGAAGGGCGCTTCCGGCAGCGGCAGGTGCGCGGCGTCCAGTCCCATACCCGTGACGAGCAGGCCGCCGGGCCGCAGCACGGCGGCCAACTGCCCGATGACGGCCGCTTCGGTGCCGGCGGCCAGAAGCGGGATGACGTTTCCGGCGGCCAGCACCAGGTCGAAGTCCGGTTGCAGGCCGAGGGCGTCCGTACGGGTCAGATCCCCGAGGAGCCAATCCTGTGCGGGGGCGTGGCGGCGGGCGACGGCGAGCATCGAGGCGTCGATGTCCACACCGGTGCAGCGATACCCCAGCTCGGCGAGCCGGACAGCGATCCGTCCGGTGCCGCAGCCGGCGTCGAGCACCCGGGCTGCAGGCTCCAACAACGCGGCGCAGAAAGTGGCCTCGCCGTGGATGTCGTGCCCCGATTCGGCAAGGCGCGCGAAACGCCGGGCGTATTCCTCGCCGGCCTGTCCGCCGGTCAGTTCCGCCCAGCGGTCCCGTTTTCCGGTCATGTCGGTGTGCCTTTCCCGGTGATGTCAGCGTGCCTTCTTGGTCGGCCCCACCCGGAGGGAGCGGGAACGTCTTCGAGGGTAGTGCGGTGCCCCCGCACCGTCGCAGTCGTGGGCCGCGCCGGCACCGCGGGTGTTTCACCGGGTCGCACTCACCGCGGTCTTCACCAGCGTCCGTACCTGGCGCACGATGTCCGAGCGGTTGCGCTCGAAGCCGGGGTCGGTGACCTCACCGGTCGCCGGGTTCTCGTTCCCCGCGCCGAACTGCAGGACCGGCGTGTGCAGATGACCGCCCGGCAGCTTCGTCAGCCCCATCCGGTCGCGGAGCAGGGTGGCCCGGTAGGCGATCTCGTTGGACAGGTAGTCGCCGCCGCCCCCGGCTCGCGCGGTGGAACCGGGGGTGGGCCCGTGCGGCCTGGTGACCGGCTGGGTGGTGCCCGCCGGGATCTCGGTGACCTCGGTGTTGTCGTACACGGGGAAGCGCCCCGTGTCCGCTTCGGTGAGCCGACGGTACGGCAGGGTGGTGGAGGTCCACTGCGGCTGCGACGCGGGGTCGGTGACGGGGACGGTCCCGGTGCGCGCGAGGTTCTCGTTGTCGGGGAAGCCACCGCGCCAGGCGCCGTTGGTGCGCTCCACGTCGAAGCGGCCCTGGCGGCCCTGGCTGATGGTGGTGAACGCGTCCACGTACGGCAGGTGCCGGGCGAGGGCCCGCTCGACGGCCCCCTCGGCGAAGTCCGTCCACCGCACCGGGAAGACGGCAGCCTCTATCCGGGCCGGCCCCTCGGCGGTCCGCACCAGGGTGCCGTCCAGGGCGAGCGCGCTCGCACCCGAGGGGTTGCCGATCCGGACGTCCCTGTCCAGGGTGAACGGATCGAATCCGGTGACGAGGATCCGCTTCACCTGACGGCCGGGGTAGCGGATGTCCTGCTGCCCTCGCGAGGAGGTCTCCAGAGCGGTGTGCAGGGCCCTGCGCTGCTGGTCGTCCAGCCCGAACCGGGGCTTCCACGCCCGCAGTTCACGGCTGAGCGCGAGTCGGGCCCAGTACAACGGACGGTCGTCGCCCCGGCTCAGGTCGCCCGCGGCGGGTCCGCGGCCCTGGGCGCGGTCCACGGCGCGCTGCCACAGCGCCGAGGCGTGGCGGTTCACCGCCCGTTCCGCCTGCGCGTGACCGCGGGCGCCCTCCAGGGCGTGGGCGAAGTGCGGGGCGAGGGCGTCGAATCCGCTGCGTCGCAGGATCTCCTGGGGGACGGCCCGGTCCAGGCGCTGCTCCTCGACGGTGGGCTGCGCGGTGCTGCGGGCGGTGCCGGGCGCGGCGTCGTCGGGGGACGCCGTAGCAGGCAGGGCGGAGCCCGCGAGGACGAGCAGGAGCGCCACCCCGCCCAGACCGAGCCGGGTGGTTGCAGGGAACTGGTGCGACACGTGGACCCTTTCGACAGTACGGCTTCGACACAACGGCTTCGACACAACGGTTGGTCGCAGTATCGCGGCACCACCACAGACGCCGCCATCCCGCGGAGTACCGAACGACGATCCAGGACGAGCGCGGACTTGCTCATGACCGTCTCGGCTTCACTCCGCTCCGGGGCCAGGGCTGGAGGTGACCGCGCAGTTCACGGTTGCGCCTCGGTGGTGGCGGATGGGCGCGTGGGCGATGCCGGGCAGGACGGGGGCTGCCACCCGAGGACCGTGTCCAGAGCCCTGGCCGTGACCGCCGGAGGCGTGGCCCGTACGGCGAGGTTCCTGGCGGACACGGCCAGGGGGCGGGAGAGCCGGGCGAGTTCACCGATGCGCCGGGAGCGGCGGCTGACACGGGTGGTGCGCCGGTGTCTGGCCGTCGTGTAGGCGGCGAGGGCAGCCGGTACGTCCGCGTCATCCGCGAGGAGGTGCGCCACGACCACCGCGTCCTCGATGGCCTGGCAGCCGCCCTGGCCCATGTTGGGCGTCATCGCGTGCGCGGCGTCACCGAGCAGGGCCACCCGGCCGGAGTGGAATCGGGGCAGGGGCGAGGCCAGTTCGTAGAAGTCGTGGTGGAGGATGCCGACGGCGTCGGGGTTCCGCCGGCCGAGCCGGTCCAGCAGTGCGGGTATCGGGTCGTGCCAGGCGCCGAAGCGCCGGGTCAGTTCCGCGTGGTGGTCGGCCGGCTTCGTACCGGGGCCGACGGCGGCGGTGGCGTAGACATAGATCCGGCCGTCGACGAGGGGGACGATGCCGAACCGCTCCCCTCGTCCCCAGGTCTCGGCCGCCGACCTGCCCGGCGGGCCGACGCCGGGCAGCACCGCCCGCCATCCGGCCTCACCGGCGTGACGCAGGCCGGGGTGCCGGGGGAAGAGCTGTCCACGGAGCACGCTGCGCATGCCGTCGGCCGCCACGACGACCTCGGCGCGCAGGTCTCCCCCCGACGTACGCACGACCACCGCGCCCCCGGCGTCGTCCACACCGGTCACCGATACACCGAGGCGTACGACGCCGGGCGGCAGGGCGGCGGCGAGGGCGTCGATCAGGAAGCCGCGGTGCACGGCGCACGCGGGAGGCCCGTGGCGCGAGGACATGGCACTGGTGCCGGTTCGGCTCAGCCACGTGCCGTCGGGGGTACGCAGCCCGACCGGACCGAGCAGGGCGTCACCCGCCCACACGTCGGGGCCCAGGCCGATCGACTCCAGGGCGCGCAGTGCGTTGGGGGCGAGCACGATGCCGGCGCCGACAGCGGTGAGGGAGGGAGCCCGTTCGCACACGGTCACGCGCCATCCGCGGCGGCTCAGGGCCACCGCCGCAGCGAGACCCCCGATTCCGCCTCCGGCCACGACGGCATGACGAACACCCATATCGGCCACGTCCCTCACTCACCCGCACGTCCTCTACGCCTGTAGAGGCCAACGTTCCGCACTCTACATCTGTAGAGTGCGGAGCGTGTCCCTCCCCGATCGCCGAGACCTGATCGCCGACGCCGCCATCGACACCGTGGCCGCCGTCGGCCTGCGTGGCCTTACCCATCGCGCGGTCGACACCGCCGCGGCGCTGCCGGCCGGCAGCACGTCGTACTACTTCCGTACGCGGAGCGCTCTGATCAGCGCCTGCTACCTCCGCCTGGCCGCCCTGTCGGTCGCCGACGTGGACCGGTGGGAAACGGAGCACGGGAGCCCGGACCCGGACGCCGCCGCGCAGGCATTGGCCGCACTGCTGCACCACTGGCTGACCGTGGGGCGGGACCGCCAGCTCGCCCGCTTCGAACTCAGCCTGGAAGCGACCCGCCGCCCGGAGCTGCGCGCCGGCCTGGAGACGGCGGGCCTCGCCGCGCGCTCCAGGGCCATCACCCTGCTGGCGGCGCTCGGCGCCCCCCGCCCGGCGCAGGCGGCGGACCTGCTCGTCGCCTGGACCGACGGCCTGTTGTACGACCGGCTCGCCGGCGCACCTGCCGCGAGCCGCCCGGTACCCGACGTGACCGAACTGACCCCGGTCGTCCGGCGCATGCTCGCCGCCGTGCTCGCCGCCTGAGGCACCAGGAGGCCATGGCCACCCTGGGGGGCGCCCCGGTGGGCTGCGAGCAGGCTGGTGCGCGGGGCCGGCGGAACCGGGTAACGTATTTGTCATGTTCTTCCAGACTCCGATTCACGAGTAGGGCGTGACGGGCCCCGGCTGACGCCCTCCGACGTCGCCGCCCGTCCCCCACCGATGAATCCGTAGATCACTTCACATCACTACCGGGAGAACCCATGACCGTGAGCAAGAACATCAACAACCCCGTGGGCATGGGTGGCGGCCAGCGCAAGAAGCTGTCCCGCGCCGAACGGCAGAACAACGGCCCGCACCGCAACCTCGACCGCCAGGGTGCAGCCGCCCAGAAAGCGGAGCTGGTGCGCAAGATGCGCGAGAAGGCAGGCGCGGCTGAGGGCACCGAGCAGGCGGGCGACGACACCGCACAGGGCTGACCCACCTCCGCCGCAGTGCGGCACCGCACGCGGCAGCCGCACATGCGAAAGCCGCAACCGCCCCGAGCTGCACCAGAAGTGTCGCCACCAGCGCGTTCCCCGTGCCCAGCCCGGGGGACCCCGCGGCTGGAGGGCTGCCCCAGGGGCCGGCCGCGCCGCTCACCATCGGCGCCTCACAGCGCAGCCCGTTCACAACGTAGCGCCGTCACCAGCTCGCGAAGCGCCGCGGGCTCACGCCCGTAGGACCCGTCCGACGCCCCGGTCGTACTGGGCGGGGGGCGCGCATCCCGCCGCAGCCGGTCAGGCGCAGGCCGGGCACAAGCCCCGGTAGGTGATCTCCACCGAGCCGACGGCGAACCCGAACCGCTCACCCTCGGGCAGATCACCCAGGGCATCGCCGACCGGGTGGACGTCGCGGACCGTACCGCAGCCGGAGCACACGAGGTGCTGATGGGGGCGGCGCGCGTTCGGGTCGTAGCGCTTGGCCCGGCCCACCGTGGAGACCTCCAGCACCTCGCCGATCGCGACGAGCTCCCCCAGCGTGTTGTAGACGGTCGCGCGGGAGATCTCGGGCAGTCGCGCGGCGGCCCGCAGATGCACCTCGTCCGCTGTCAGGTGCACGTGGTCGCCGTCGAGGACCTCCGCGACGACACGCCGCTGCGAGGTCAACCGCCAGTCACGGCCGCGCAGCCGCTGAAGGAGGTCGCTCATCTCGTCTCACCTGCTCCGGTTCGCGGGGGACGCGCGGCCCCGGAATGATCCGACGGCGCCGCACCCCGGTCGTTATCGTTTTAGCGCACTTCTTGACTTGGACGAAGTCCATCGTAGGATCGATCCCGGCGACATCCAAGAGACAGGAAGGCTCCGGTACGGCAGCAGAGACACGTGACGGGACACCGCCGGTCGGGAGCGCATCGCCGCCCGCCGTCCGAGCATCGTCCTCGTCGCACCGCCCGGGACCGTCCGGCCCGGTGGTCCGTAAGGCCCTCGGGCGACCCTCGGCGAGGCCCTGGCAACACAGGTGCCCCTTCTGCACGGCCCGAATCCTCCTCCCCCGTACAGCGCCCCCACGTCCCGCCGGGGCCGGAAGGATCACCCAATGACCGAGAACAACGAGTCACATGTCTTCGACCCCGTCGTCCCGGATTCGCCTGAGACGGCCATCCCCGAGGTGCCCGAGGCGCAGGCGAGCGGCTGCCCCGTGGCCCACGGCCGCGCGGCGCACCCCACACAGGGCGGGGGGAACCGCCAGTGGTGGCCGGACCGCCTCAACCTGAAGATCCTGGCCAAGAACCCCGCGGTGGCGAACCCGCTCGGTGCGGACTTCGACTACGCGACCGCGTTCCAGGCGCTCGACCTGCCCGCGGTGAAGCGGGACATCGCCGAGGTGCTCACGACCTCGCAGGACTGGTGGCCGGCCGACTTCGGCAACTACGGACCGCTGATGGTCCGGATGGCCTGGCACAGCGCCGGCACGTACCGCATCAGCGACGGCCGCGGTGGCGCGGGCGCCGGTCAGCAGCGCTTCGCCCCGCTGAACAGCTGGCCGGACAACGGCAACCTGGACAAGGCCCGCCGTCTGCTGTGGCCGGTCAAGAAGAAGTACGGCCAGGCGCTGTCCTGGGCCGACCTGCTGATCCTCACCGGCAACGTCGCCCTGGAGACCATGGGCCTGAAGACCTTCGGCTTCGCCGGTGGCCGCGAGGACGTCTGGGAGTCGGAAGAGGACGTCTACTGGGGCCCGGAGACCACCTGGCTCGACGACGAGCGCTACTCCGGCGACCGTGAGCTGGAGAGCCCGCTCGGCGCGGTCCAGATGGGCCTCATCTACGTCAACCCCGAGGGCCCCAACGGCAACCCGGACCCGATCGCGGCCGCCCGCGACATCCGCGAGACCTTCCGCCGGATGGCGATGAACGACGAGGAGACCGTCGCCCTCATCGCCGGTGGCCACACCTTCGGCAAGACGCACGGTGCGGGCCCGGCCGAGAGCGTCGGCGCGGATCCCGAGGGCGCCCCGCTGGAGGAGCAGGGCCTCGGCTGGCGCAACTCGTACGGGACGGGCAAGGGCGGGGACACCATCACCAGCGGTCTGGAGGTGACCTGGACCAGCACCCCGACCACGTGGGGCAACGAGTTCTTCCACAACCTCTTCGCCTACGAGTACGAGCTGACCGAGTCCCCGGCCGGTGCGAAGCAGTGGGTCGCCAAGGACGCCGAGGCGACCATCCCGGACGCGCACGACGCGTCGAAGAAGCACAAGCCGCAGATGCTCACCACCGACCTGTCGCTGCGCTTCGACCCGGCGTACGAGCAGATCTCGCGACGCTTCCACGAGAACCCGGAGGAGTTCGCGGACGCCTTCGCCCGCGCCTGGTACAAGCTGACGCACCGCGACATGGGGCCGATCCAGCGCTACCTGGGCCCCGAGGTGCCCTCCGAGGTGCTGCTGTGGCAGGACCCGCTGCCCGCGCGGACCGGCGAGCTGCTGGACGCCGCGGAGATCACCGCGCTCAAGGAGCAGGTACTCGCCACGGACCTGACGGTGGCACAGCTCGTCTCGGCCGCCTGGGCCTCGGCCGCGTCCTTCCGCGGCAGCGACAAGCGCGGCGGCGCGAACGGCGCCCGGATCCGTCTGGAGCCGCAGCGCGGCTGGGAGGCGAACAATCCGGACGAGCTGGCCCAGGTCCTGCGCGCCCTGGAGGGCATCCAGGAGTCGTTCAACGCCAAGGGCGGCAAGCAGGTCTCGCTGGCCGACCTGATCATCCTCGCGGGCAACGCGGCCGTCGAGCAGGCGGCCAAGGACGCCGGCGTCGAGGTGGAGGTGCCGTTCACCGGGGGCCGGGTCGACGCCACGCAGGACCAGACGGACGTCGAGTCCTTCGCCGCCCTGGAACCCGCGTACGACGGCTTCCGCAACTACGTCGGCAAGGGCGCCCGCCTGCCGGCCGAGTACCTGCTCCTCGACCGGGCCAACCTGCTGACGCTGAGCGCCCCGGAGACCACCGTGCTGGTGGGCGGTCTGCGCGTGCTGGGCGCCAACACCGGCGGCTCGAAGCACGGCGTCCTCACCGACCGCCCGGGCACGCTGACCAACGACTTCTTCGTGAACCTGCTCGACCTGGGCACCACCTGGAAGTCGACGTCGTCGGCGCAGGACGAGTTCGAGGCCCGCGACGCATCCGGCAAGGTCAAGTGGACCGGCACCCGCGCCGACCTGGTCTTCGGCTCCAACTCCGAACTCCGCGCCCTCGCCGAGGTCTACGCGAGCGACGACGCACAGCAGAAGTTCGTGACGGACTTCGTCGCCGCCTGGACCAAGGTGATGGACCTGGACCGCTTCGACCTGGCCTGACGGGTCCGGAGCACGAGTCGGGCCGTAGGGGCCGGTGCGTACGCGCGCCGGCCCCCACGGCACGTTGCCGGGCGTTCGAACCCGGCATCCGGTCAGGTCTGTGCTCCGGCGGCGACTCGGCCCCACCGGCCGAGCGCGTTGTCACGCGCCTACGCCGGTACCGCGGGAAAGACGACCGACGAGCCGTCCCTGTCACGGGCCGTCTCGACCCGTCTCCCCTCGATTCTTCCGGCACAGCCTACGGCCGGCGGACGTGGAGAACAGTCGATTCCCGTTCTTCCGGATCGGATCGCAGCCCCAGGACGTCCGAGGATCTCTGCGGCAAGGCGACGTCAGGGCAGACGGGCGGTCAGCCCCCTACACGAGCGGGCCGTAGCCGTAACGCTGCGGGATCAGACAGGCGTCCTCAGCCGGGGCCAGATCCACGACCGGGGCCAGATCCACGACCAGACGCGCGCCCACGCCCGAGGCCGTGGTGGCGTCCGGAGTCAGGTAGCCGATGCTGCGCAGCTCACCGACCGCCCTACGGAACGCCTCGCGGCCCTCGGCGGCCAGGCGCTCGTCGCGGGTGAGGGCGACCAGCTCACCGATGGCGGGCGCCTCCCCGGAGGCGTAGCCAACCGCGAGTTCGGCCAGGATCCCGCGGGCACGCCACGTCAGGCGCATGTCCCGCATCGCCCGCGCGAACAGGACGGGGTCATGGGCGGGCGTGGCGGGAGGTAGGGGCCACCGCGGGGGAGAGTGTCGGGGTGCTCATGCGGACAAGGGTCCTTCGGTGAGGCTGGATACCTGTGCTGGCCTGAGCGGCGGGGCGGTGTCCAGCAGGTGTCGGGGGGTGGCTTCGCTCAGCTCAGGCCGAGCCCTTCAGGTCCGGCCTCGCTCCGGCGGCCCACCCACCACCGTGAGCAGGTCCACGACGAAGATCAGCGTCGAGCCGGCCGGGATCAGTGGAGAGGGCGACTGCTTGCCGTAGCCGAGTCGCGGGGGAACGATGATCTCACGCCGACCGCCGGCCTTCATGCCCCTCACCCCCCGGTCCCAGCCCTTGATGGCCCTGCCACCGCCCACGGCGAACTTGAACGGACGGTCCTGCTCCCAGGAGGAGTCGAACTCCCTTCCGGAGGCGAACGCCACTCCTACGTAGTGAACCTGGACGACCCGGCCCGGCCGCGCCTCGGGCCCATCCCCCACCACGAGGTCCCGGATCGTCAGTTCGGCGGGCGCCTCCCCCTCAGGAACCTCGATCACGGGTTTCGTCAGTTCGCTCATCACGACCCCATCGCTCACCACCGGCCTCCCTCGCACGGGCCGGCCGGACACATGGACCTTCCATGCGGCAGGTGATCACGCTACGCGGGAGTTCCCCTTCACCGTTCCAGCCGGCTGACCCAGGAAGCTCAGCCGCACCTGCCGCCCCGGGTCGTCCTCTGCCCGGCCTTCGTCGGCGCACAGCCTGACCTCACGGGCGAGCCGGCCGTCGCGGCGAAGTGCGGCCCGGCGATGACGTCGACGGGTTTCCACGACGCGGGGTGAGCCCGGAATGGGCGGATGCCGGCCCGCTCCTACGAGCGAGCGAGCCACTGCTAGCGTGGCGAAGCGTGGATGACAGCGTGTATGTGGGCAACGCGGGCAAGGACGCGGTTCTGGACCGGGGGTGGCTGCTCGGGCACTTCAAGGACGTGGACGATCCGCGCCATAGCCAAGCTGTCGAAATCAAGTGGGGTGTCCACCCCCGCGGCGACGAGCGTGCACAGTGGGTCGAGAACGAGAGACGGACAGCCCTCCTGGTCCTCATCAGCGGGCGCTTCCGGGTCGACTTCCCCGGCCACAGCGTTCTTCTGCAGGAGCAAGGTGACTACGTCGTGTGGGGACGGGATGTCGGTCACTCGTGGCTCGCCGAGGAGGAATCGGTTCTGCTGACCGTCCGCTGGCCTTCAGTGCCCGGATACGCGGTGCCGGAAGGAAAGAGGGGCCGCCTGCCGGGCTAGGTGTACCGACCCGCGCCGTACGGGTCGAGCCCGCCTGCCGCCGCCCGGTGCGATCACCGCCGGAAAGCGAGCGGTCGTCCCGCGCCTGCGGACCGGTACCACCGTTCACGGCGTCAAGCCGGTGAACGCCCCCGGTGCACCCTGAACACCACCGGTGACCACCACCGGCAGCCAGCACGGCTCCCGCCCGGCCCGGTACCGCGACCGGGCGGGAGCCGCCGTTGCATACCCCTCGCCAGGCAGCCTCTGCGGGCGACGCACACCCCAGACACCGCCCGCGAGCACCGGAAGGCGGCCGCTACCGTATGCCGATCCTCAGGAACGTGATCGAGTTGGCGGGGAACGTGTACGTGAAGGTGTCCGAGATCCCGGTCAGGGTCGACTTCACGGGAGCTACGGGAGTGGCTGTCTCGCTGTTCTCGGCGGACGGGGCGGCCGCCAGGGTCGTCACCCGGGCCCGGGAGGCCACCCGCGCACCGCCGAGGTCGACGCTGGTGCGTGCCGCGGCCGGCTGGGCGTTCACGACCTTGACGAGCAGGTCACCGGTCGCCCGGTCCCGGGTGACGACCTGACGGAACGGTTCGGCCACCTGGTCGTCGGTGAAAGCCCCCCACTCCTTGCCGTCCAGGTAGAGGGTCACCTGCCGTCCGCGGACCTTGACCTCGATGTCGTAGGCGCGTCCGGCCTCGATGGTGCCGGGCTTGCTGATCAGTGTCGTCTTCGCGCCGTTGTCGGAGCGCTCGACTCCGTGGGCCGTGTTGCCCCACCCTCCGAGGTTCCACCAGTAGTAGTTGCCGGTGTCCTTGACGCCGAAGGCGACCAGGAATCCTTCAGCGCCTGCCTGCTTGGTGGCCGTCACGTGCAGGTCGTAGTCGCGCCAGGCGCGGTCGCCCGCGGTGACCGTGGTGTTCTCGGCGGCGACGTCCCTCTGGACGTACTGCCCGTCCTGGACGGCCCAGCTGCCGCCACCGGTGTGGGTCCAGGCCGATGCCGGGCCTGAGAAGTCGTCGGTCAGGAGGGTCCTGCCGTCCGCGGCGGTCACCCGTACGTCGTCGTACGAGGCGGCCGTCGCCCACGTCGACAGGCCGACGGCCCCCGAGACGGGTCCGCTGACGGAGGGGGTGGAGGTGGCCTCGGAGGGAACGACCCGGTCACCCACGTTGTTCATGAAGAGCTTCTGGACCTCGTAGTTGGCCGACCCCCAGGACGCGCGGTTGTTGAACCAGATCAGGTTGGGGCGCCACTGCACGTAGTCCTCGTTGGCGAGCACGGGCGCGTAGGAGGCGAGCTTGACGATGTCGGCGTTGCGCTCCAGGCCGGTCATGAACGCGGCCTCGGCGAGACCGTTGCCGAACGTGTTGCCCTGGGAGGCGTACTCACCGAGGAAGACCTTGGGGCCGGAGCGGTCGTAGGAGTCGTAGCGCCGGTTGTTCTCCAGGAACCACTGCGGGCTGTTGTAGTAGTGCTCGTCGACCATGGCGACGCCGGCGTCCCGGTTGAGCTGCCAGAGGGTGTCGAAGGTCGCACCGGATGCGGCCGGTCCGGAGTTGGAGACGACCGTGATCCCCGGGTACTTCGCCTCGATGGCCGTACGGAACTTCGTGAAGCGCTCGAAGAACTCCCGGGGCAGGTTCTCCTCGTTGCCGACCTGGACGTGCGTGAGGCCGAACGGCCCGGGGTGTCCCATTTCCGCGCGCTTACGTCCCCAGGTGGACGTCACCGGCCCGTTGGCGAACTCGATGAGGTCCAGCGTGTCCTGGATGTGCCGCCTCAGTAGGGCGTCATCGACGACGGCCCGGTTCTGACCGCAGCCGGTGACCAGGGCCGGCACGACCGGCAGCGGCATCGCTCCCACGTCCTCGGCGAAGCGGAAGTACTCGTAGTATCCGAGGCCATAACTCTGGTTGTAGCCCCAGAAGTTGGCGTTGGTGGCACGCTGCTCGACCGGGCCTATGGTGTCCTTCCACTGGTAGGAACGGGCTCGCTGCCAGCCGGACGTCTCGCTGTAGTCCTCCATGGAGCCGGTGTTGACCAGGCAGCCGCCGGGAAAGCGGAGGAAGCCGGGCTTCAGCGCGGCGAGCTTCTCCGCAAGATCCTTGCGCAGGCCCCCCGGCTGTTTCTTGTACGTGTCACGAGGGAAGAGGGACACTTCGTCCAGGGCGGCGGCGCCGGTCGAGCCGACGGCGAGCCGGCCGGTGGTGGTGGTGCGCGTGGCGGTGAACGTGGCGCGGTACTGCTTCCAGCCGCCCCTCACGGTCTGCTGCCGGACCGTGGCCAGTGCGCCGCCCGCGTCCTTGAGCGTGAGCGTGAGCGTGGTTCCGGCCTCGGCGCGGGCCCATACCGAGAAGTCGTACTTCGCCCCGCTCCTCAACGACAGCCCGCTGTTGTAGCCGGAGTTGGTCAGGGTCGCGCCCGCCGCCACCCGGGCGTAGTTGCGGTTGTTCGCGTGGAGACGGCCGTCGTCATTCACGACCGTGGCGGATCCGTCGACGTCCCAGGAGGTCAACGAGGTGTAGGCCCGGTTGTCGGCGGCGGAGTATTCGAAGGACCTGTTCTGTACGAGTTCGGCGTACAGGCCCCCGTCGGCGGCCCGGTTGATGTCCTCCAGGAACAGCCCGTACATGGTGTCGTCGATCGCGGCGCCCTGCTTGGTCGGGTCCACGGTGATGGCGTAGTCGGTGACCGGCGCCTCGCCGTGCGCGGGGGCCGGCACGACGGCTGTCGTCATCAGGACCGCGGCGGCCGTCAGGCCGAGCCTGAGGCGTGGGCGGATACTTCTGCGGGACATGGATCCTCCGAGTCGTGGCGCCGGAAGGCGCCGGTCTGGGTGGACGGGTGTCGTCATACGCCCGCGCCGCTGGTCTTGACCTGCAACGCCGAGCTCACTCGCTGCCGACGTGGAGCAGTTCGGCACCGCCGGAAACGGATGACCGGAGCGACTCGGTACGGCCCCGAGGCTGCGGGCTTCGGCCACCGTTTCGGGCTCGGAGCACGCACTGGGCCATCACCACTTCCCGAACGAGGCGTCCTTCGCTGAGAAGGAGGTCGAAGCAACCCGCCGGCGCACGCCGCCGGGCGAAGGCGTCACACGACTACCCCTATGAATTGTGAGCGCTAACTAGTCGCGATCTCAAGACTCTTGCACTCCTCACTAGGGACAACTGCGGAACTGCTGGGGAAGACTTGTTAGCGCAAACGCTCCCCCTTGCCCCCAAACCCCACCACGCGCTTCGGGCCCTTGCGGACGTCCGCTCACCACCACCTCGCCCCACCGGCCGAGGGGCCCCAGCCCTGTCGGCCTCCTCCCGCGACGCCGGCTCCAGGGACAACAAAAGGCGGCTCGGTGCGGCAGACGAGGCACGAGCCCGACCTCGCACACCTGGTGCCGTGAGCGGCACTGGTGAGCCGTCACCTAGCTTGTTATCGTTAACATAGAAATGGTGGGTACTCGGAAGCACCGTCGGAGCGGGCACTCCGGCACCCCGCGCACCCTCCGGCGGCGTCCCCGCTGTGGTTAAGGAGCCCCATGAACCCGTCCCCGCCCCCTTTCACCGGAGGCCCTCCGGTCTGCCGCCCCGACCCCGCAGCCGGGCAACGCTGGACCTTCGGCTTCGCCGGGGGGCTCACGGCGGAGGTGCACACCCACGGCGCCCGCATCCACGGGCTGTGGGTGCCGGACCGGCACGGCCGTACGGCGGATGTCGTCCTCGCCCCCCGAGAACCGCGCGAGTCGACCGCCGCCGCCCGGTACTTCGGAGCCACGGTGGGCCGCTACGCCAACCGCATCGCCCGCGGCCGGTTCACCCTCGACGGCACGCCGTACCAGTTGACCACACAGGAGAACGGCCACTGTCTGCACGGCGGAACCGACGGGTTCGACACCCGGATCTGGGAGGCCGAAAGCGTGCACACTCCGGAGCGGACCGGTGTGCTGCTGCACCTCCGCAGTCCTGACGGCGATCAGGGCTTTCCGGGAAACCTGGACGTGACCGTCAGCTTTCTCCTAGGCCGGAACGACGAACTCACCCTCTCCTACGCAGCGGTCACCGACGCCGCCACACCGGTCAATCTGACCAACCACGCCTACTTCAACCTCGAAGGCGAGGGCGCCGGGGACGTCTTCGGTCACGAGCTGACCGTCGACGCCTCCCACTACACACCGGTCGACGGAGATCTCCTTCCGGCCGGGGAGCATCTCCCCGTCTCCGGCACCGCGTTCGACCTCCGTCGGCCGCTCAAGCTTTCCCAGGCGCTGGCCCGCGCCGAGCATCGGCCCATGGCAGCGGGCGGGGGGTACGACCACAACTTCGTACTGCCCCCGGACGGCGACGGCACGCTGCGCCGGGCAGCCGTCCTCCACGCGCCGGCCACGGGCCGGTGCATGGAGGTGTTCACCACCGAGCCCGGCCTGCAGGTCTACACCGCCGGACAGTTCGACGGAGCCGTTGTCGGCAAAAGCGGAGCGCCCTACCGGGCGGGAGCGGGTGTCGCACTGGAGACCCAGCACTTCCCCGACTCCCCGAACCGTCCCGGCGACCCGTCCACGGTGCTCCGCGCCGGCGATGAGTACCGGTCGATGACGGTCCTGCGTTTCGGTGTCCGCGGCTGACCGAGCGGGAACATGCTGAAGTGGCTGTGCCCGCCGGTGATCGACCGGCGGGCACAGCCACCAGGGGTGGAGTCAGACGCCCGCCCTGCGCCTGTTCCACACGTCGAATCCGACCGCCGCGAGCAGCACGAGGCCCTTGATGACCTGCTGCCAGTCGGTGCCGACCCCGACCAGGTTCATGCCGTTGTTGAGCACGCCGAGGACCAGGCCGCCGATGATGGCGCCGGCCACGGTTCCCACTCCGCCGCTCATCGAGGCACCGCCGATGAACGCGGCGGCGATGGCCTCCAGTTCGAAGTTCACGCCCGCCTTGGGCGAGGCCGCATTGAAGCGGGCCGCGAACACGAGCCCGGCGAGCGCCGCGAGCATCCCCATATTGAGGAACACCGCGAAGGTCACCTTCTTGTCCTTGACCCCGGACAGCTTCGCGGCGGGCAGGTTTCCCCCCACCGCGTACACGTGGCGGCCGATCACCGCGTTGCGCATCACGTAGCCGAAGCCGACCAGCAGCACGGCCAGGATCAGGAGTACGACAGGAGCACCCTTGTAGCTGGCGAGCAGCAGCGTCGTGACCAGCACGGCGACGACCAATGCCGTCACCTTGAGCGCGAAGAGGCTGGTGGGGAGTGACTCCAGTGCGAACTCCCGCCGACGCCGACGGTCCCGCACCTCCTGGAACACGACGAAGACGATCAGCCCCAAGCCGAGGAGGAGCGTCAGATTGTGGTAGTTGGTCTGCGGCCCTGCTTCCGGCAGGAAACCGTTGGCGACCTTCTGCAGTCCCTCCGGGAACGGGCCGAGTGTCTGGCCCTGGAGGAAGATCTCCGTGAGCCCTCGGAACAGCAGCATGCCGGCGAGGGTCACGATGAACGACGGTATGCCTACGTAGGCGATGAAGAACCCCTGGAGCGCGCCCGCGACGGCCCCCAGCAGGAGGGCGAGGATCACCGCGACGGGCCAGGAGATGCGGTGCTCGACCATGAGCACGGCCCCCACGCCACCGACCAGGGCCATCAGCGAGCCCACTGACAGGTCGATATGCCCGGAGATGATGACCATCATCATGCCGATGGCCAGGATGAGGATGTAGCTGTTCTGCAGCACCAGGTTGGAGACGTTGCGCGGCAGCAGGAGGTCTCCTCCCGTCCAGACCTGGAACAGAAGCACGATCAGGCCGAGCGCGAGGAGCATTCCGTACTGGCGCATGTTCCGCCGGACGCCGTCCACAAGCGCACGAGCCATGTGTACCCCGGGGGGCCCGGCAGCGCCGTTCCCCGGGGGCGCCGGAGCGGTCGTCTTCGTGGTGGCGGGGATGCTCATTCCTGATGTCCTTCGGTGGGGGTGGCGGTGCCTGCGCCGGCTGCCGACGGTGCGGGGATGTCCTGCGTCATGTGCCGCATCAGCGCTTCCTGAGTGGCGTCCTCACGCGTGACTTCACCGGTCAACCGGCCGGCGGCCATGGTGTAGACCCGGTCGCACATGCCGAGCAGTTCGGGCAGCTCGGAGGAGATGAGAAGGATGGCCTTGCCCTCGGCGGCGAGTCGGTCGATCACGGTGTAGATCTCGAACTTGGCCCCCACGTCGACGCCGCGGGTGGGTTCGTCGAGGATCAGTACGTCGGGTCCGGCAAGGATCCACTTGCTGAGAACGACCTTCTGCTGGTTGCCGCCGGAGAGTCGTCCCACCGGTTCGAGGACGTTCGGAGCCTTGATGCCCATGGTCCGTTTGTACCGTTCGGCGACTCTGCGCTCCTCGTGCTCGTCGACGACGCCCCGCCGGGCGAGCGTACGGAGGGATGCGAGCGAGATGTTCCGGCTCACGGAATCCGCCAGGTTGAGGCCGTAGTGCTTGCGGTCCTCGGTGACGTACGCGATGCCGTTGGCAACCGCTTCGGGAACCGTCCTGGTGCGCACCGCTCGGCCGTCCTTGTGCACGCTCCCCTGCTCGTAGCGGCCGTAGGAGCGGCCGAAGACGCTCATCGCGAGTTCTGTCCGGCCCGCGCCCATGAGCCCCGCGACGCCGACGATCTCACCGCGGCGGACCTGGAGCGAGACCCGGTCGACGACCTTGCGGCTGTGGTCCAGGGGGTGGCGTACGGTCCAGTCCCGGATCTCCAGGACCGGGTCGACGTCGGCCGGGCCCGTGTACGGGGTGCGGTCGGGGAAACGGCTGTCCAAGCTCCGCCCAACCATGCCCCGGATGATGCGGTCCTCGGTGGTGGCCGGGTCCCTGACGTCCAAGGTCTCGATGGAGCGTCCGTCGCGCAGGATGGTGACGGAGTCGGCGATCTGCGCGATCTCGTTGAGCTTGTGCGAAATGATGATGGAAGTGATGCCCTGGTCTTTCAGTTCCCGCATCAGCCTCAGCAGTTTCGCGCTGTCCTCGTCGTTGAGGGCGGCGGTGGGTTCGTCGAGGATCAGCAGCCGGACATCCTTCGCCAGCGCCTTCGCGATCTCCACAAGCTGCTGCTTGCCGACGCCGATGTCGGCCACCCGGGTCTCGGGGTGCTCGTCGAGACCGACGCGCCGCAGCAGCTCGGCGGCACGCCTCAGCACTTCACGCCAGTCGATGATCCCCCGACGCGACGGCTCGTTGCCGAGGAAGATGTTCTCGGCGATGGACAGGTAGGGGACGAGTGCGAGCTCCTGGTGGATGATGACGATGCCGTGCCGCTCACTGGCCCTGATGTCCTTGAAGCGGCACGGTTCACCGTCGAAGAGGACCTCACCCTCGTAGGTCCCGTGCGGATGCACCCCGGAGAGGACCTTCATCAGCGTCGACTTGCCGGCGCCGTTCTCCCCGCACAGGGCGTGAACCTCGCCGCGCTTCACGGACAGGGTCACTTCCGACAGAGCTCTGACGCCGGGGAAGGTCTTGACGATGGCCCGCATCTCCAGCACGGGGCCGGCCGGAGGCCTGTGCGAGGGCGAGGCGAAGGCGCCGGAGCTCAACGGAGCTCCTCGGCCTTGATGTAGCCGGAGTCGACCAGAACCTTGCGGTAGTTCGCCTTGTCGACGCTGATCGGGTCGAGCAGGTAGGCCGGGACCACCTTCTTGCCGTTGTCGTAGGTGCTGTCGTCATTGGTCTCGGGCTTCTTGTCCTCGAGGACGGCGGTCACCATGTTCGCGGCGACCTTCGCCAGTGCGCGGGTGTCCTTGTAGACGGTCTGGGTCTGCTGATTCGCGATGATCGACTTCACCGAGGCGACCTCGGCGTCCTGGCCGGTGACGATCGGCAACGGCTTGGCCGAACTTCCGTAGTCGTCAGATTTCAGGGCGGACAGGATGCCGATCGAGATGCCGTCGTAAGGGGACAGCACAGCATCGATCCGAGCTGTGGAATAGGAAGAGGTCAACAGGTCGTCCATGCGCTTCTGCGCCGTTCCTCCGTCCCAGCGCAGCGTGGTGACCTGGGAGAGCTGGGTCTGCTGGGAGCGCACGACAAGCTGCTTGCTGTCGAGATAGGGCTTCAGCACTTCCATGGCGCCGTTGAAGAAGTACTTGGTGTTGTTGTCGTCGTTCGAGCCGGCGAACAGCTCGATGTTGAAGGGGCCCTTCTTCGAACCGTCCTTCAGGCCCAGCTTCTCCACGATGTAAGTGGCTTGGAGCTTGCCGACCTTCTCGTTGTCGAAGGAGGCGTAGTAGGCGACATGCGGGGATCCCAGGATGAGCCGGTCGTAGGAGATCACCGGGATGCGGGCGTCCGCCGCCTGCTGCAGAACATTGGACAGCGCCTCTCCGTTGATGGCCGCCACGACCAAGGCGTCGACACCTTGGGTGATCATGTTCTCGATCTGGGCCACCTGCTGGTCGGGGTCGTCCTCCCCGTACTGCAGGTTGGTGAGAAATCCGCTCTTCTTCAGGCCCGCGGTCATATTGGCGCCGTCCGCGATCCACCTTTCGGAGGACTTGGTGGGCATGGAGATCCCAATGGTGAGGTCCTTCTTGTCCTTCGACTCCTGACTTCCTCCCTCGCTGTTCTGCCCGCAGGCCGTGAGGAGCAGGGCGCAGCTGGTGGTCGCGGCGAGAAGGAGGGATGCGGCTCGGAAGTTCGTCATGTGCTTACCTGGCAATCTCGTCGTTGAGGGTGCTTCTGTCCCGAAGGGCTTCGGCGGTAGTACCTGTCCTCGCACCACCGGGGCTCGTCGCAGAGGCGGTCGGGGTTCGACAGCCTCGGCCGAGCTTGATTGTTAGCGCTCGCATCGCCGCAGTACAAGAGGGGCCAGGCTTTTTCTCGCGGTGATGCACGCCCGGCGACGCGAAGAACGGGGCAAAATGGGGGCATCCGCAGAGGTTGCTCACCGACACCGCAGGCGGCCCGCCACCGGATGGCGCCTCGAGCATGGCGCATGCGACCCGACGCGCTTCTGCCGTGCGCATGGTGGTGACGTGCCGCGTGAGGCCGCCGGGCGACCTCGCCGCACCGCCGGGGCCACCGCGGTCGGACAAGCAGCGCAGGGCGGGCCGATCAGCCCCCAGGGCCCCGCGCAGAGGGCTGCTACATCCGGCGTCGACACGACCTCGGCGGACGTGTACACCACGCGACCGCCGCCTCGCCGGCCGACCGGACAGGCTTCCGTGACGCCGCCCCGCGGAGCAACGCCGCGAGCCGTCCGCGTGGCCGCCGACACGCACCCGGTCGGAATGACCGTCGTAGCCGGCAGGTTCCGGTACGTACGCGGCGTCGCGTCGCGCGAGGACCGACCCGGCACGGATGGCCGGCTCCAGGGCGTGATGCTCTTGTGGGCATTGATTGAGAGCGCTAACAATGGAGGGTCGTCTGGGACGACCTGCGCAAGTCGACCGGGGCGGAGCCCTTGCGCCTGGTCTCCTGGGAAGTCCCGGCACGACATGGGCAGCGCGCGGAGCCGATCCGCTCCGCCGTGCCGCTCATCGATGACCTCACCCGATGACTGCCGGGTCGGTGGCGGCCATCGGGTGGGTTCATGTCGCAGAGCGCGTGCGGTCCTGCCGGCGCCGTATGGGCGCGCGGGCTCAGGACCTGATCATCAGCCGCTGCTCCACTGCTGAGCGTTGTTCCCGTTGCAGGTCCACTGCCGGACCTCGGCACCTGGGGCGGTCCCCCAGTTGCAGTTGCCCAGGCACAGAGTGGGAGGTCGCCCGCTCCGGCTCACCGGTGCCCAGCGCCACGTGCAGGGCGTCGACATGGCCCGATCCGTTGCGGGATTCCTTGAAGTGACCCATGACGTAAGCCGCGTCGTCCGGTGGCCGGAGTCGCGTTCCTTGCCGCGCCCGCGGGCTCGCCGCGTGCATGGGCACCGCCGCCAGGGCGGCGAGCGAAACCGCGTCGAGCCGGCGGGGGAACCCCTTCCGATGAGGTCTCCTCACGAGGAATCCATTCGAGAGCGGGGAGCAGGCACGGGGCGGGTGAGGATGCCCTGGCCTGTTCTCCGAAGGGCGTTCAGGGACGGTCCGCTCCTTCTGCGAGACGCGGAGAGCGTGCGTGGGCGTTGCAGGACGCCGCGAAACAGCGGTGCCTTCGGGCTGCGCGAACGGGTCTCTCCTCTGCCCGATCAGCGAGAAGGCGCTCGGTGTCCGTCGTCCGGCGGTGACGGTTCCCTCCGGACGGGCCGACGCGACCCACCGCAGAGACACCTCGTGGGCAGCTTCTGCGCGGTTGACGCGAGCGCTGGGCCGACGACCACGGGCGGCACGTACGTAGCTCACAGATGTGCCACCGACTACCCCTCTGCGCCTCCTGTTATCGGTAACACCGCACCTTTGTTCGGGAGTTCACTTCCACTCCGGAACGGGCGGGCGGGCGGGATGACACCGGCCGCCACCGCGATCCCGTCAGTCGCCAGCGGTGCCCATGTCTACGCTTCGCTTGGCGTGGCGCCGTGGCGAGTTCGGACGGAGGAACCTGGGGGCCGGACACCCCCCGCCACGAGTCCGGCCTGCGCAAGAAGTTGATTCCGAGGGATTGAGTCGATGAACAAGCGCTGTTAGCGTTCACACCGATCGGGGAGCCTGCTTCGACCACTCGCTCGTGACGACTGAGACGGTGCCACCGCGTACCCGCCTCACTCGAAGCAGGACGAGCCGTGTCGTCGGAAAGAGACCACCGTGACCGTGCCGTTCCCGGGACAACACCGCCGAACTGACCGCCGGGAATGCGGTTGCGCGCTCCTGGGTCCAGCCTTCCCGGCAGTCGCCGCCCGCCCGGGCGGGGCCGCCACGCCCACGTCTTTCTCGCGCACGCGAACGCTGGACACCGATCTGCTGCCGTCTTCGCATCATCGACGAAGGAGAATCCCGTGAGGCTCAGAAGTCGCGGCCTGCTCACCGCGTCGGCCGTCCTGGCTGTGTTGTCGGTCGGCATTCCCGCTCCCGCTGCGGCGGCTCCTCCCACCCCTGCGGCAACGTTCGTGAATCCGATCGCCCAGCAGCGCGCCGATCCGCACATCCACAAGCACACGGACGGCTTCTACTACTACACCGCGACCGTTCCGGCCTATGACCGCATCGTCCTGCGCCGCGCCACCACGCTGCAAGGGCTGTCGACCGCTCCCGAGACGACGATCTGGACCAAGCACGCCAGCGGTGACATGGGCGCGCACATCTGGGCTCCGGAGATCCACTTCATCGAGGGCAAGTGGTACGTCTACTTCGCCGCGGCCCCGGCCGACGATCCCTGGGCGATCCGTCCGTACGTACTCGAGTCAGGGTCCGCCAATCCGCTCACTGGCGCCTGGAGCGAGAAAGGCCGGATCAGTCTGCCGCTGAACACGTTCTCCCTGGACGCCACCACCTTCGTGCACAACGGCATCCGCTACCTGAGCTGGGCACAGGCCGATCCCGCTGTCGGTGACGGCACGGGCATCTACATCGCCCGGATGTCCAACCCCTGGACCATCAGCGGCCGCCCCGCCCGAATCGCCTCCCCCACCCACGCGTGGGAGACCAAAGGCCACCGGGTCAATGAAGGGCCGGCCTTCATCAGCAAGGGCGACAAGGTCTTCATGACCTTCTCCGCCAGTGCGACCGACAGCAATTACTGTCTGGGACTCCTGACGGCCAACCGGACGTCCGATCTGCTGAACCCCGCCTCCTGGTCCAAGAAGCCCACCCCCGTCTTCACCAGCAACGCGGCGACGAGCCAGTACGGTCCGGGCCACAACTCCTTCACCGTCTCCGAGGACGGTGCGTCGGACATCATGGTCTACCACTCCCGCACCTACCGGGACATCAACGGCGACCCGTTGAACGACCCCAACCGGCAGACCCGGATGCAGAAGCTGTACTGGAACAGTGACGGCACTCCCAACTTCGGCGTACCCGTCGCCGAGGGCCCCACCCCAGTCCGCCTCTCATCGTTCAACTTCCCCGACCGCTACATCCGCCACTCAGGTCTCCGGGCCCGGGTGGAGGCGAACGTCACCGACCTCGCCGACTCGCAGTTCCGCATCGTCAGCGGGCTGGCCGGCAACGGCACCGTCTCCCTGGAGTCGGCCAACTTCCCCGGCCACTACCTGCGCCACAAGGGCTTCGAGGTCTGGTTGGAGAGGTACGACGGATCTTCTCTCTTCTCGGCCGACGCCTCGTACCACCGCAGGCCGGGCCTGGCCGACGCGTCGGCCGGGCTCTCCTTCGAGTCGTCCAACTACCCCGGCCGTTACCTCCGGCACTACGACAGCCTTCTGCACGTGCAGCCGGTGAACTCGGCGCTGGACCGGGCCGACGCCACCTACTCCACCGAGTAGGGGTCCCGCGGCGCGGCCTGGCACCCGCTCCCACGCGAAAGGAGCCCCGCCCGGTTGGGCGGGGCTCCTTGGCACGCGAGGAGCGGACCACTCTGTGGTTCGGCTCACATCCGCTGGGCCAGCCGGTGGTATGCCTGATTCCAGCGGAGGCGGTCCGCGAAGTCATGGGCCGTCGTGGTGTCGTCGATCATCACCAGCTCGGTGCCGGCCATCTGCGCGAAGTCGCGTAGTACGTCCGATCCCACCGTGGTGAGGACCGTGTGGTGCGGGCCGCCGGCCATCAGCCAGCACTCGGCCGATGTGGACAGCGAAGGGCGCGGCTCCCACACCGCCCGCGCCACCGGCAGGCACGGCAGCGGTTCATCCGGCAGCACGACATCGATGTCGTTGGCCACGAGCCGGAAACGGTCGCCCATGTCGGCCAGGCCGATCACCGTGGCGGGGCCGGCGGCGGCGTCGAACACCAGGCGCACGGGGTCCTCGCGCCCTCCGATCGACAGGGGGTGGATCTCGCAGGACGGCTGGGCGTCAGCGATCGAGGGACACACCTCCAGCATGTGCGCGCCGAGGGTTCTGGGCGTGCCGGGCCCGAAGTGGTAGGTGTAGTCCTCCATGAACGAGGCCCGCGGGCCCATGGCCTTGGCGGCGGCGAGCAGTGCGGAGGTCTTCCAGTCGCCCTCGCCGCCGAAGCCGTATCCGTCGGCCATGAGGCGCTGGACGGCCAGGCCGGGCAGCTGGCGCAGTCCGCCGAGGTCCTCGAAGTTGGTGGTGAAGGCGCCGAAACCGCCCTCGCCGAGGAACCGACGCAGGCCGGCCTCGATGGCGGCCGCGTAGCGCAGCGAGGAACGGCGATCGCCATCTCGCAGCAACTCCGGCGCTACGCTGTAGAGTTCGGAGTACTCGTCGACGAGATCGTCGATCTCCCCGGCGGTGACGGCGTCGACGAATGCGACGAGGTCGTTGACGCCGTAGGTGTTGACGCTGACGCCGAACCGGAGTTCCGCCTCCACTTTGTCGCCTTCGGTCACGGCGACGTCGCGCATGTTGTCACCGAAGCGCGCCAGGCGGAGATGACGCATGCGGTGGAAGCCGACGGCCGCCCGTACCCAGTCGTCGACCCGCCCGACGACCACCGGATCGGACACATGCCCCACCACGGTCTTGCGGGCCACCCCGATGCGGGTCTGTATGTAGCCGAACTCGCGGTCGCCGTGGGCAGCCTGGTTGAGATTCATGAAGTCCATGTCGATGGACGACCACGGCAGTTCCCGGTTGAGCTGGGTGTGCAGGTGCAGCAGTGGCTTGCGCAACGCGTCGAGCCCGGAGATCCACATCTTCGCGGGAGAGAAGGTGTGCATCCACGCGATCACCCCGACACAGTCCGGGTCGGTGTTGGCCGCCTCCAGGGTCTGCCTGATGGCGGAGGCCTCGGTCAGGACCGCCTTTCCCACGATGTCGGCGCCGATCCGACCGGAAGCGGCCAGCATCTCCTGGATCCTGGCCGACTGCTCCGCCACCTGGTTCAGGGTCTCGGGCCCGTAAAGGTGCTGGCTCCCTGTCAGGAACCAGATCTGCGGCTGGGTTGTGCTGTTCATCGTTCTTCCCCTCGTGGGCTCACTGGCCGTAGACGTTCTGGTAGCGCTCGTAGAGCCGGTCCACGGCGGCCGGGTCGATGGCGTCCGGGGTACCTAGCTGGTGGGCGAAGTGGACGGTGCGTGCCACGTCCTCGACCATGACGGCCGCTTTCACCGCCGAGCGCGCGTCCCGGCCGACGGTGAAAGGGCCGTGGCTGCGCATGAGGACAGCGGGCGAGCGGCTGTCGCGGAGGGTGTCCACGATGCCGCGTCCGATGGAGTCGTCGCCGATGAGCGCGAAGGGGCCGACCGGGATCTCGCCGCCGAACTCGTCGGCGATCATGGTCAGGACGCACGGGATGGGTTCGCCACGCGCGGCCCAAGCGGTGGCGTAGGGCGAGTGCGTGTGAACCACGCCGCCGACCTCGGGCATGTGCCGGTAGACGTAGGCGTGGGCGGCGGTGTCCGAGGACGGCGCCAGGTCGCCCTCCACCAGGTTGCCGTGCAGGTCGGTCACGACCATGGCGTCCGGGCTCAGGTCGTCGTAGGACACGCCGGAGGGCTTGATGACCATGAGGTCCTCCCCCGGAACACGGGCCGAGACGTTCCCGGCGGTCCAGATCACCAGCCCGTACCGCGTCAGTTCGCGGTGCAGGTCCGCGACGGTCCGCCGGAGGTTCTTCACGCTGTCGACGGCGCCCATCACTTCTCCTTCGATTCGATGGCAGAGCGGCGCATGGCCCGCAGTCTGCGCATGACGTCGCTGCCGCCCCGGCCGAAGTGGTCATGCAGGGCGACGTACTCGGCGAAGAGCCGGTCGTAGGTGGCGGCTTCCGCGGGGCGGGGCCGGTAGACGGCTCGGTCGACCGAGCCCATGGCAGCGGCGGCGGCTCGCACATCACGGTGCGCACCCGCGGCCACCGCCGCGTGGAGCGCCGATCCGAGGGCCGGCCCCTGGGCGGAACCGATGATCGACAGCGGCAGGCCGAGGACGTCGGAGTAGAGCTGCATCAGAAACGTGTTGCGCACCAGGCCGCCGGCGACGATGAGTTCGTCGACGGGTACGCCCGCGGTGGTGAAGGTCTCCACGATCGTGCGCGTGCCGAACGCCGTGGCTTCGAGCAGAGCACGGTAGACGTCCTCGGGCCGGGTCGAGAGGGTCTGCCCCAGAACCATTCCGGACAGCTCGTGGTCGACCAGCACCGAGCGGTTGCCGCTGTGCCAGTCGAGGGCGATCAGCCCGTGCTCACCGACTTTCTGGTTCGCGGCCAGTTCGGTGAGCAGTTCGTGGACGGACAGGCCGCGTTCCCGAGCCTGCGCGTGGTAGCTCTCGGGGACCTGGTGGTCGACGTACCAGGCGAAGATGTCCCCCACTCCGCTCTGTCCGGCCTCGTAACCCCAGAGCCCGTCGACGATGCCCCCGTCGACCACGCCGCACATGCCGGGGACCTCGCGCAAGGTGTCGCCGTTGAGGACGTGGCAGGTGGATGTGCCCATGATCGCGACCAGCTGACCGGGCTCAACAGCTCCGGCCGCCGGGGCGGTGACATGTGCGTCGACGTTTCCGACGGCGACCGCGATGCCCTGCGGCAGCCCGGTCCAGGCCGCGGCCTCGGCGCTCAGAGCGCCGGCCCGCTCGCCGAGCCGACCGATGGGCTGATCCAGCTTGTCCGTCACGAAGCCGGCGAAGGCGGGGTTCAGTTCGGCGAGGAAGTCCGCGGCTGGGTACTCGCCGTCCTGGCGCAGTCCCTTGTAACCGGCGCTGCAGGCGTTGCGCACGTACGCCCCGGTGAGCCGCCAGACGATCCAGTCGGCGGCCTCCACCCACCGGTCCATGGTGGCGTACACCTCGGGCGCCTCCTCCAGCATCTGCAGCGCCTTGGCGAACTCCCACTCCGAGGAGATCAGCCCTCCGTACCGCGGCAGCCACTTCTCCCCGCGCTCCCGCGCCAGCGCGTTGATCCGGTCGGCCTGAGGCTGGGCGGCGTGGTGGCGCCAGAGCTTGACGTACGCGTGCGGATTCCCGGCGAGCTCAGGCAGGTCGCACAGCGGGGTCCCGTCCGCGGTGGTCGGCACCATCGTGCAGGCGGTGAAGTCGGTCCCGATCCCGATCACACGAGCTGGATCGACCCCGGCGTCCGCGATCGCGGCCGGTACGGCGATCCGCAGAACGTCGAGGTAGTCCTCGGGAACCTGCAGTGCCCAGTCCGGCGGCAAGCTCTGACCCGTCGCGGGAAGGGACCGGTCGATGACGCCGTGACGGTAGGCATGGACACCCGTGCCCAGCTCGGCCCCGTCCCGGACCCGCACCACTACGGCGCGTCCGGACAGCGTGCCGTAGTCGACACCGACTACGAGGGAGTCAGGTTCGTCGGCCATGAAGCCACCTTTGATCGTTCGTCGAAGGACACCCGAAGTGTTATCGCTAACAATCTGGTCGTCAAGACATCCGCCGACAGCAATGTCTCGGCATGTGAGCGTGCTCAGACAGGAATTCGAGAGAACGACCGGGGGTGTGGGTCAGTCGCGCGGAGCCGAGACGCTCTCCCGCGGGATGAGCGTGGGGTTGAGTGTGCGCAGCGAAGGCCCTGACTCGCCCTCGATCCGGGCCAGCAGGAGACTGAGGGTCTCGGTGGCCACCCCGTCGAAGTCCGGTCGCACCGTGGTCAACGGGGGCGAGAAGAACTCGGCCTCGGGCACGTCGTCGAAACCGACGATGCTCACGTCGCCAGGGACGCGGCGGCCCCGCTCAGCCATGGCGCGGATGGCGCCGAGGGCAAGATGGTCGTTGGCCGCGAACACCGCGGTGACGTCCGGCATGCGGGCCAGCATCTGGCCCGCGCGGTAGCCGGAGGACGCGCTCCAGTCCGCGGAGCTGACCGGTGGAATCTCCGCGCCGGCCTCCTGCAGAGCACGCTGCCACCCGCGCTCCCGGCCCGCGGCGTCGAACCAGTCCGGCGGACCCGAGATGTGCCACACGGTCTGGTGCCCCGCGTCCAGCAGGTGCCGGGTGGCCGCGAAGGCTCCCGCCTCCTGGTCGACCGTGACCAGCGCTCCGCCCCGGTCGGGGTCCCCGTCGACGGCCACGAGCGGAACATCGGCCGGAATCTCCGCCAGCGCCTCGTCGGCGGATGCCGTCGGTGCGATGACCACGATGCCGGCGACCCGCTGGTCGCGGTGGTGCTCCACCGCCTCGGCGATGGATGAACGGTCAAGGACACGCACCCGTCGCACGCTCACCGCGAAGCCCTGAGCGGCGGCGGCGAGTTCGAAGGCGGCCAGCATCGAGGTGGGCCCGTACAGGGTCGAGTTCTGCGCCACCACGCCGATCTGCTGGGACCGGCCGGTCACCAGGGTGCGCGCGGCACGGTTGGGCCGGTATCCCAGCTCGGTGATCGCCGCACGCACCCTCAGCCGCGTCTGCTCCCGGACGTTGGGGTGCCCGTTGAGGACGCGCGAAACCGTCTGGTGGGAGACCCCGGCGAGCCGGGCCACATCCGTCATCGCCGGCTCGCGTACCCGGGTAGCCGCCGAGGGGTCCTCCACCTGCATCTCCTGACTCCGCCGTTTCTGCCTGCCCGACGCCTGTGAGGGACCACGCAGGGACGCGCCACCTTGAACCTTAACCAGGCTGAGGGGCTGACAACCAGCCTCCCCTGCCCGCGTCCGCCGGAATCCGGACGCGACGCGCTCCCAGCCTTTTGGTTCTCAGCAGCGCTCAAACAATGAGCGTTAACATATCGCACCCTCCTCTCTGCCTCGGACAAGCAAAATTGCGGCGTTCCAGGGGTTGACTGGGTAGATGTGAGCGCTCACTCTGATGCACCAGTGACTCCGGTCACGCGAAGCTCGCCACCCCGAGTGAGCACGGTTGAGCACGGAGGAAGCAGTGTTGAAGAAGATCGCCACAGGTGTCAGCGTTCTGCTGCTCGCCACACTGACGGCGTGCGGCTCGGGCGGCACCTCGAGCAAGGACGGCGACAGCGGCGAGGCCGGCAAGATCACCATGGGCTTCGCCCAGGTCGGCGCCGAGAGCGGCTGGCGCACGGCCAACACCAAGTCCGTCCAGCAGTCCGCGAAGACCGCGGGCGTCGAGCTGAAGTTCTCCGACGCTCAGCAGAAGCAGGAGAACCAGATCAAGGCCATCCGCTCCTACATCCAGCAGAAGGTCGACGTGATCGCTTTCAGTCCGGTGGTGGAGACCGGCTGGGACGCGGTGCTGCTGGAGGCCAAGCGGGCCCGCATCCCCGTGATCCTGACCGACCGCGCGGTCGACTCCGACGACGACACCCTGTACGAGACGTTCCTCGGCTCCGACTTCGTCAAGGAGGGCGAGAAGGCCGGCGAGTGGCTCGTCGAGAACACCAAGGGCCCTGTCAACGTGGTGGAACTGCAGGGCACCACCGGCGCCGCGCCCGCCATCGACCGCAAGAAGGGCTTCGAGGAGAAGATCGCCGCACGCCCCGACATCAAGATCAAGGCGTCCCAGAGCGGTGACTTCACCCGTTCCGGCGGCAAGCAGGTCATGGAGGCCATCCTGCGCTCCACCCCCGACGTCGACGTCGTCTACGCACACAACGACGACATGGGCCTGGGTGCCATCGAAGCGATCAAGGCCGCCGGCAAGAAGCCCGGCAAGGACATCAAGATCATCACTGTTGACGCCGTCAAGGACGGCATGCAGGCGTTGGCCGACGGGGAGATCAACTACATCGTCGAATGCAATCCGCTCCTCGGCGACCAGCTCATGGAGCTCGCCAAGAAGGTCGTGAACGGCGAGAAGGTACCCAAGCGGGTCGTCACCGAGGAGACCACCTTCACGCCCGAGCAGGCGAAGAAGGCGCTGCCCGACCGGCAGTACTGATCGAAGAGCTCCGGTTCCTGCCACCGCGCCCCTCCTGGCGGTGGCAGGAACCGTACCCACGACGAAAGCACTGGTCATGACCGATTCCTCCGCGCTCACCGGCACTCCGGTGGTCGAGATGCGCGACATCAGCGTCGAGTTCCCCGGCGTCAAAGCTCTCTCGAACGTCGACTTCCGCCTGCTGCCCGGTGAAGTGCACGCCCTGATGGGCGAGAACGGGGCAGGGAAGTCCACCCTCATCAAGGCACTCACGGGCGTGCACCCTCCGACGACAGGCGTCATACACCTGCATGGCAAACCGGTCGCCTTCGACGCGCCTGGCCAAGCGCAGGATGCGGGGATCAGCACCGTCTACCAGGAGGTCAACCTCCTGCCCAACCTCTCGGTGGCGGAGAACATCCTGCTGGGCCGCGAGCCACGCCGACTGGGACACATCGACGGACGGGCCATGCGCGCGCGGGCCAAGGAACTGCTCACCCGCGTCGGGCTGTCCATCGACCCCGCCTCCCTTCTGGGCTCCCACCCGATCGCTGTGCAGCAACTCGTGGCGATCGCCAGGGCACTGGTCGTGGACGCGCGCGTCCTGGTTCTGGACGAGCCCACCTCCAGCCTTGACGGCGACGAGGTCGCCGAGCTCTTCCGCATCGTGCGCGTGCTGCGCGACGACGGAGTCGCCATCCTGTTCGTCTCCCACTTCCTCGACCAGGTCTACGAGATCGCCGACCGCATGACCGTCCTGCGAAACGGCTCACTCGTCGGCGAGTACCTGCCTTCCGAGATGAACCACATCGAACTTGTCGCAGCGATGCTCGGGCGCGAACTGGGAGTGCTGGAGGAGGTGCAACGGAGCTCGGAGGCTCGGGCTCCCGGTACCGCGCCGCTCCTCAGCGCCGTCGCTCTGGGCCGCGCGGGAGCAATCGCACCCGTCGACCTGGAGATCCATGCCGGAGAGGTGGTCGGTCTGGCCGGTCTGCTCGGCTCGGGCCGCACGGAACTGGCCCGCATACTCTTCGGCGCGGATCGCGCGCATACCGGAACCCTCACGTTCGACGGCAGGGAACACCGCCCTCGCAGCCCCCGGGTGATGATCGCCCAGGGCGTGGCCTTCTGCTCCGAGGACCGCAAGGCCGAAGGGGTCGTCGCCGACCTCAGTATCCGCGACAACCTCGTGCTCGCCCTGCAGGCCGCCCGGGGGTGGGCACGCCCCATCCCGCGGCGCACCTCCGACGCTCTGGTGAAGGAGTACATGGCGAAGCTGGACATCCGCCCCGCCGACCCCGACGCCATCATGAGCACCCTGTCCGGGGGAAACCAGCAGAAGGTGCTGCTCGCACGCTGGCTGGTCACCCGGCCCCGGCTGCTCATCCTCGACGAACCCACCCGGGGCATCGACGTCGGCGCCAAGGCGCACATCCAGAAGGTCGTGGCCGACCTCGCGGCTGAGGGAATGGCGGTGCTGTTCATCTCCGCCGAACTGGAAGAAGTGGTACGCGTCTCCGACCGGGTCGTCGTCCTGCGCGATCGGCACAAAGTGGCCGAACTGACCGGGCAGGACGTTTCGGTGGCCAAGATCATGTCTGTCATCGCGGCTCCGAGCGACAACCACACCGCGGCGGTGGCCTCATGACGCGCGGGCGGCTGCTGTGGCCGCTCGTCGCCCTCGCCGCACTGATCGTCCTCAACATCGCCGTCGAGCCGTCCTTCGCGGAACTCCGGATCCAGGACGGGCACCTCTTCGGCAGCATCGTCGACATCCTGCGCAACGGAGCGCCGACGCTCCTGATCGCCGTCGGCATGACCCTGGTCATCGCCACCCGCGGCATCGATCTGTCCGTGGGTGCCGTCGCCGCCATCGCCGGCGCGATCGCCTGCACCTACATATCCGGCGGCGGGAACGCGGCGACCGCGATCCTGCTGGCTCTGAGCGTGTGCGTCCTGCTCGGGCTGTGGAACGGCTTCCTGGTCTCCGTCCTCGGCATCCAGCCCATCATCGCCACCCTGGTCCTGATGACGGCCGGCCGTGGCGGCGCCATGCTGCTCACCGAAGGCCAGATCATCACCGTCAAGGATCCGCTCTACCGGCAGATCGGCTCAGGCTTCCTCATCCTGCCCATCGCGATCCTGATCAGCCTCGCCGTCCTGACGGCGGTCGCCCTCATCACCCGCCGAACCGCTCTGGGCATGCTCATCGAAGCCGTGGGGATCAATCCCAAGGCAGGCGAGCTCGCGGGCGTACGCTCACGCACGATCATCTGGACGGTCTACGTCTTCGCCGGTCTGTGCGCGGGCGTCGCGGGCCTGATGATCAGCTCCAACGTGAACGCCGCCGACGCCAACAGCGCCGGTCTGTGGATCGAGATGGACGCCATCCTCGCTGTCGTCATCGGAGGCACCTCGCTGGCCGGGGGCCGGTACTCCCTCGCGGGGACCATGCTGGGCGCCCTCGTGATCCAGACGCTGACCACCACGGTCTACACCGTCGGTGTCCCGACCAACGTCACTCTGGTCTTCAAAGCCGTCGTGGTGATCGCCGTCTGCCTGCTCCAGTCGCCCCGGACGGCGAAGATGCTCCGCTCACGCCGTAAGACCGCTGCTCCTACGTCCCGCTCCCAGGAGGTGGCCGCCGGATGAGCACCTTGACTCTTTCCTCCGCACGCTTTCCCCGGCGTTTCCTTCCTGTGGTCGCCACCTTCGCGGTGTTCGTGGTCACCTTCGGAGCCGGGTCGATCCGCTACGAGAACTTCGCGTCCGGGCAGGTGGCCGCGAACCTGTTCGTCGACAACTCCTTCCTCATCGTCCTCGCGGTAGGCATGACCTTCGTCATCCTGACCGGCGGCATCGATCTCTCGGTCGGTGCGGTCGCCGCCCTCTCGACCATGATCGCCGCGTCCACCCTCAACGCGGGCTGGCCTCCGCTGCTTTCGGTCATCACCGTCCTCGCATCAGGTGCCACCCTGGGTCTGCTCATGGGCTTGGTCATCCATCACTTCGAGGTGCAGCCCTTCATCGTCACGCTTGCCGGCATGTTCCTGGCCCGCGGGCTGTGCTTCCTCATCAGTGTCGAATCGGTCTCCATCACCGAACCCGCCTTCCGTGAGTTCGCGGGCGGGGCCATCACACTGCCGGGTGACATCACACTGACCTACAGCGTCGTGATCGCGTTGGCCGTGGTCCTGGCCGCCCTGTATGTCCTGCACCTGACGCGCTTCGGCCGGACCGTCTACGCGGTGGGCGGCAGTGAGTCCTCGGCTCGCCTGATGGGCTTGGCCACCAGCCGGGCCAAGGTCGGCGTCTATGTGGTGAGCGGCTTCTGCTCCGCGCTGGGCGGCCTGCTCTTCAGCCTCTACATGCTCTCCGGCTATGGTCTGCACGCCGTCGGCATGGAACTCGACGTCATCGCCGCCGTCGTCATAGGAGGGACCCTCCTTGCGGGCGGGACGGGCTACCTGGTGGGTTCAGTGGTGGGGGTGCTCGTCCTCGGCACCGTACAGTCGCTGATCTCCTTCGAAGGCACTCTCAGTTCCTGGTGGACGAAGATCGTCATCGGCGCGCTCCTGCTCGCCTTCATCGTGCTCCAGCGTCTGATCGTCCGCCGGCAGGCCTGAGCGCACCCACGTCGGCCGGCCACTGCGGACGGCATTCCGTCACGGTCGACGCCCCGGGCCGGCGTACTGCCCTCTCTCCAGAGGCTGGTCGACACGTCTGGGCCCGTCAGGCACCCGTGCACACACCAGCTCTCCGCCGAGGCCCACGCGGGCCGGGAGAACGTCCCGCTCCCGTCGCCACTTCTTCACGCCGATGCCGACGCCCTGTACGAGAAGGGCGGCGGCTGAACGGAGGTGCCCATGCCACCGCGGAGCAGCCCGCCCGCGAAAGTGCCGAACCGGGTGAGCAACGGCTGGTCCGGTCCGAGGTCGTGGGATCCGCTCCACGTCGGCGGGCATGGCGTCGGCTCCGGGAACCACACGCGCCGGGCTGCCGGGGATGATCTGCCCCACCAAGAACGTGCCGACGACGAGATCCGGGGCATCGCCGGCGTGCAAGCAGGGCGGTGCCCCTGTGGGCCGGCCGACGCGCGGGGCGGGTCGGCCGGACGTGCGGGACCTCAGTGGCGCTCGGGCAGGTCACGCTCGGCGGGCATCGGTGCGAGGTCAAGGACGCCGGAGGGCGCCGTGGAGCGCGCGGTCGAGTCGGGTGTCGGCTTCTTGCCGCAGAACGCGGCCTCCAGGGTGTTGCCCAGCGCGGTGTTCGCGGCGCCGTGGTTGGAGGTGTTGGCCATCGCCGAAAGGCTGCGACGGCCGTCGCGGGTGGAGAAGGCGTAGGTGTAGAAGCCCTGGACGGTGCCGGTGTGCCCGTACACCTGGGTGCCGCAGGACAGGTCATAGCGGCGCAGACCGAGGCCGTAGAACCGGGTGTCGGTGCTATCCGTCGGCGTGACCGTGGTCATTTCCCCCAGTGTCGCCGCGGACAGCAGCCGGCCGCGCATCAGGCCGCTGGTGAAGGTGTTGAGGTCGGTGGGGGTGGAGATGACGGCGCCCGCGGACTGCGCCCAGGACACGGTCTGCTCGGTGGAGTCGACGAGCGGCGCACCAGCCTCGTCGGGGTGCAGATAACCCCGCACGTGTGTGCCCTTGATGCGCGTGTCGGGGTGGACGTACGCGGTTTTGCGCAGCCCCAGCGGCCTGATGATGCGCCGCTGGTAGGCGTCGGCCACCGGGCGTCCCGTCAGCTTCTCGATCAGCATGCCGACGACGACGAAGTTGGCGTTCGAGTACTTGTACGCGGCACCGGGCTCGGTGGTCCGGGGCTCGGCGAGGGAGAGGTCGACCAGTTCCTGGTAGCTGAACACCCGGTTGCGTACCGCCTCGAAGCCCGGCACGGTCTGGTCGAACATGGCGTTGGTGTAATCGGCCAGGCCGCTGCGATGGGTGAGGAGGTGACGGACCGTGATCCGGTCGTCGGGCAGTAGCCCCTCAAGATACGTGTTGACGGGCGCGTCCAGCTTCAGCCGTCCCTCTTCCACCAGTTGGAGCAACACGACGCTGGAGAACGTCTTGCTGACGCTGCCGATCCGGAACCGGGCCTGGACGTCCATGGCCGCGCCGGTCTCCCGGTCGCGGACGCCGACGGCCCTTCCTCTGGCCCCGTCCGGGCCCAGGTAGCGAGCCATCGCCCCCGGCGCCCCGTCGGCCATCGCGGACTCGAGTGCGGCAACGATGCCGGCCATATCGGGCGCGGGCGTCCGGGCCGCGGCGGGGGCAGCGGACGCGCTGGTGGCGGGAGCGAGACCGCCGGCGAGAGCGGCGATCAAAGCGGCACTGACGGTCAGGCGGCGGTGTGACAACAGGGGCACGGTCATCCTCGGTTCTTCGATTGATGGGTACGGCAGCACCGCGGCGATCGACCACGAGCATCGCAAGAGGGATGTATCGAAAGCCGGGACAAAAACCAGCACAAGGGGTACAGCATCTGGGCAGTCCGGCTCCGCCCGGACGCTTCTCCACGGGCCGCGGGCCGAAGCGGTGTACTCGTCGCCCGGCAACTGCGGCTCCGACGGGCCGGCATCCGGTCGGAGCCGCACACCGTTCTTCACCGGGCCGGGAGCGCGCGATGCCAGGTGGCGAGGCACGGCCCGCCCCGGCAGGCGAGGTGGACCGGGTCGGCTGTTCGGCTCAGCACAGTCTCAGACCCGGGACCTGGTTCGCGGGAACGCTCAGGTAGATGTTGGTGACATAGCCCCCGTACTGCGGCAGGAAGGCCCACCAGTCGTTGGTGTAGGGAGGGATGCTGACCTCCTGACCCCGCTTCTGGCAGGACACCAGAACCTCGGCGCCGGCGGGCAGCACCGTCAGCTTCCGGGATGTCGTGGTGGAATCCGCGCGGACGTTGACGTCGGCGCCCCACGTGCCGATCCACGTGCCGGCGGGGCGCGTGGCCCCGGGCACGTTCAGGGAGCGGGTCAGCCGGCCGAGGTCGGTGTACGCCTTGCCGTACGAGGTGCCCTCCGGGTGCAGAGTGAGGACGGCCACGATCCCGCGGTCGTCGGGGCCGACGGTACCGGTGCTGTGCAGGGCCGGCCGGCCGAGGTCGACCCCCGCGGCGACTGGAGTACCGGTGCGGGCCGTCGGCGTGGCCGCGGCCGGTGCGGTGCAACCGCCCGAGCTGAAGCCCGACCAGCCTTGCTTCACCGCCCAGGGACGTTCGAAGGCGCTGGGAATACCGAAATGCTGGTCATAGCCGTCGTCGGCACAGCGGGTCGAAGAGCGCAGGCCGTCCATGACGTAGTCGCGCACCGCGGCGGGCGCGGTGTCCAGCACGTACCGGTAGATCCTGACGGTGTCCCGGGCTGAGAGAGCGGTGTATCCCCAGTAGCCGGGATGGGTCGCCGGAGGGCGGGTGGTGTCGGTGAGGCCGAGCTTGCGCACCATCCGGTCGACGATCGCGCCGGCGCCGTTCACGGTCCAGAAGTGGCTGGCCGCGTCGTCGTCACTCGCGCGCAGCATGTCGTCAACGCGGGCGCGGTCCTGCGCGCCGAGTGCGTCGGGGCCGCGGTCGCCCAGGAGGTCGAGGGCGATGAGGAGCTTGACGACGGAGGCCGACCGGAAAGGCAGGGACGGGTTGACCTGTTCGGTGAAGGAGCCGGATCTGCGGTCGAAGACGGCGACGCCGGCCGTCACCCCGGACGGCACCTCAGCGGCCACGGTCCTGGGCGTCGGGTGGGGTGACGGGGCGGCTGCCGCGGCCGGCAGGGCGGCCGAGCAGACCAGCGCCAGGAGAGCAGCCCCGAGCACGGCGACGTGCGCCGGCCGCCACGGCGGGCGTCGTCGAGCGGCGGCAAGGGAACGGGTGAGAGACAGAGTCATGAGTCGTCCAGAGATTCGCGAACATCGGATGCCACGTGCGACCTGCGCGGGACCGCCGCGGGGCACGGTCCGCCGCCTGGCGCGGCACGGTCTGCGGGTTCGTGCCGCGCGGCGGCCCCAGGAGAGGGCCGGATCTCAGCGGTGCCGGCGGGTCACCACCAGTCGACGCCGTTCTTGGTGGCGCAGCGGACGACGCCATTGGTGGCGAGCGAACCGCAGACCCGGAACTGGTAGTTGGGGTCGGTGCTGGTGCGCTTGAAGGGAGTTGTCAGACTTTGGCCGTGGTTCTGCACGGTGAAAGGTCCGCACTGGAGCCAGGGGCGGATCGGCCACTCGGGCCTGCCTCCGTCGTCCCATCCGTCGGCCCGCCAGTCCATCCACACCTTGTCACCCGGACGGGTGGGGCCGCTGATCTTCCCGAAACCGATCTGCTGATCCACGTACACCCCCTTCTCCAGGGTGATGACGACGCCACCGCCGAGATCCAGGCTGCGAGGCTTGGCGGTGTCCCCGGAGGCGTTGTCCGGATGGTCGCGGAAGCCCCGGACGCCGCCCGTGCAGTCCGACGCGGCGGCCTGGGCGGGGGCGACGGGCCCCGCAACCGTCAGGCCGGCCGCGAGGGCGCAGACCGCGGTGAGAGAAGTGAGTACGGATCGCAGTGAACTCATGGCAGATGCCCTTTCAGTGGTTGACGGTCGCGGTGTCAGCCGCGCCAGACCTTCACGTACGTGACAGCGTCGTTGAGGGCGTCGCCGACGTACGGGACCTGCCCGGTGAACGAGCCGTTGCCGCGCGGGCCACTGAGGTACGACTTGGTGCAGCCGCCCATCACCTGGATGGACGTCAGGTTGTTCGACCACCACCTGCTCGGCGTGAAGCTGTAACCGGTCGCGTCGCACGGGCCGTCGTAACCGTAGATGCGGTCATACACACCGCCGTAGTCACTGTGCTCCGACCAGACCATGAGCTGGGTCTCAGCGGCCGGTGCCGCCCGCTCGGCGCGTCCGTCCGCGTCGGGGCCCGAGAAGCAGGTACGTGAGCGGACCGTCGATTCTCCCTCGCTGCGCTCGATGCCGTTCAGGACGGTGACGCAGTGGGTGGCTCCCGGCCGTTGCTCAGCGGCCGTCGCGGCGGGCGCCGCGACCCCCAGACAGCTGGTGACGCAGACCGCGGCGGCGAGCAGCACACGGTGGCGGCGCTGGGCCGAGGGCTGTGGGTCGGCGGACGAGGCTCTTCCCGCTGGTGTCTTTCCGAACATGTGCGATCTCCCCGTGTGTCCGGCGGACCCCGTGGTCCATCCGGAGCCGATGGTGGCGGGAGCGCTCCGTGCCGCGCTATGGGGAGAAGTGCGTATGGACAACGGCGGGTTACGGTGAAAGGGCACACTTACGGAGACGCCGGGGGAAGTCGTCATGCCGGATCGGTACGCACGCATGCTGGACTTGGCGGTCGAGGTGATGAGCACCGAGGCCCCTGAGTTCATCTGGCCCTTGCTCACCGAGGAACTGCTCACGGCACTCGACGGGGAGCTGATCGTCGTCAAGGAGGTGCCCTGGACACGTGAGCAGGGCAGCGTGGTGATCCGGTCCCCAGGACCTCTGCCGGAAGCCAGCGTCGGTGACGACTCGGTGCAGGCTCACATCCGTTCGGGGTACCCCTTCATCGACCGCTACGGGGCCAGCGCCGACTGGACGCCGCAGAGCGCCGCACGTGTGGTGGGGGCGCGGACCTGGCAGAACAGTCCGACCGCCGACGCTCTCCACCAGGCGTTCGGGACACGGCACGTGTTCGGCCTCCCGCTGCCGGGCAGGGGACCGCACGTCAGCGGATTCCTGGTGCACCGGTCCGGCGGCGACTTCTCCCGGCACGATGAGCGCTACGCCGCACGCGTCCAGCCACTGCTCAAGGCCGCGACGGCCCACCGGTCCCTCCTGATGGCGCTGCGCGAGTCCTCCGGCAGCAATCGCAGGCGGCAGGCCAACCACGCCATGGCGACGCCACTGACCCCGCGCGAGACAAACGTGCTGCACCTGCTGGCCACGGGACTCACCGCCGAGGTGATCGGACGCAGGCTGGGCATTTCGCCGCGCACCGTCCACAAGCACCTGAACGCGCTGTACCGGAAGCTCGGAGCCGCGGACCGGCTCAGCGCGGTACTGCGCGCCCAGGACGCGGGCCTGCTTCCCGGGACGTCCAGGCCGTCCGGCGCACACCCCGGCCCGGGCTCGGCCGGCTCGCATTCCCGGTAGACGGGAAGCCCTCGCTGATGCCCGCCGGCAGTCATCAGGACGCCCACACAGAGGAGCTCTTCACGCCCCTGACTTGCCGGCGCCTGCGCGCCCTGCTGGGGCTGGCCCTGGCTGTCGCCCTGCTGCCGATAGCCGCTACCAGCGCCCACGCCGGGAGCACCCAACCCACCTACAGCACCCGGAACCCGGGTAACTGCCCGGCGGGGAACCTGTGCGTCTACAAGGGCGCCAACTACGCGACCGAGGGCGTCGGCATCGCCATGTTCCAGCACAACAACCCCGTCTGGTCCGAGACCAGGAACCGCTACATCTCCCACGAGGACTCGTCCTGGTTCAACAACGGCACCGGCACCTCGTACAGCTCCGTGATGGTCTGGTCTTCACGGACAACTACTACGGCGGGAACTTCGCCTGCCTGGACAAGGGCTGGGGCGACACCTGGGACAGGGTGGCGAACGACCAGGGCGAGGTCACCGTCTGGGTGAACGGGCCCTGCTGACCCGCCTTTCCCGCCGCTCACGTCCGCCCACCAACCGCGCGAGCGGCTAGGCGTCACCGGTAGGTGATCGGATAGGCGGAGGCGCTGCTTCACTACTGATCGAGACGTTCTCGGGACCACCCAGGATGCGACGGGCGCCCTCTCGCATCACCTCAGAGGCATGCGGGCGCAGCTCGACGTGGTCGACCCTGCCCCTATCCTTCGCCCGTACTGGCAGCCGCAGGAGGGCTTGCCCTTCGGTCGACCGGCCGCCCGGATCTTGATCATGGCGTCACGGTCCGGCGCTGGATCGCGCGCAGTTCAATCTGCGCGCCGCCCAGGCTTCCATGGTGAAGCGGTTCTCGTCACGAAGCCAGGGGCCCAGTTCGGGCAGGTCACGCGGTCGCTGGCGCCCGAGGCCTTCCAGTCCTCCGCCCAGTCGATGATGTGCGCACCTACGGACGCGGCGGCGGTCAGCACGTTTTCCCGCTGGCGTTCGGTTCGGGGAACAACGTCGCCAGCTTCACCCGCGACAGCCGCCGCACTCCCAGCAGGCATTCGCCGCATCCCTCGTAGGGACGCTCGACCGCATGTAGACCCGTACCGTGCAAGATCCTCTCCGTTCGCGCACGCAGGGTACGGAGAAGCGGCGGCACGACCTCCGGGAGTGTTCCTGATCAGCCCAGGAAGCTCAACCGCACCTCACGATCCGGATTATCGACGTTTGTGTCCACCAGGCACACCGACTGCCAGGTCCCCAGCTCCAGCGACCCACCGATCACCGGCAAGGTGGCGTGGGGCGGGACGAGGGCGGGGAGCACGTGGTCACGGCCGTGGCCCGGGCTGCCGTGGCGGTGCTGCCAGCGGTCGTCCGCCGGGAGCAGGTGGTGGAGGGCGGCCAGGAGGTCGTCGTCGCTGCCCGCGCCCGTCTCCAGGATCGCGACGCCCGCCGTGGCGTGGGGTACGAAGACGTTGAGCAGGCCGTCCCGGCCGGCCGCCGCCCGGGCGAGGAACTCCTCGCACTCCCGCGTGAGGTCGGTGACGCGCTCAGCGGTACCCGTGGTGATGTGCAGAACAGTGGTGGTGAAGGAATCCGACATGCCCCCATGTTCTCTTCCGGAGGGCGAGATCACACGTCCGCCGTCCGAGACGCCTCTGACCGTCTCCTGACCGGATGACTGCGTTCATCGCCGTGTTCCCATCAGCTCCGCTCGCCTCGCGCGGCCCGGAGCGCTGAACCTCGCGTTGGTGCGGGCCGGGGCACTCGGACGTCGCGCAGGTGGTGACCGGGCGCCCGGGAAGATCCCGGGCGCCCCGCGAGTTAGTAGAAACGTGAACATCATTGGGGCGCGCGAGCTGGACGTGGTCGTGATCGGCGCCGGGCAGGCGGGGCTGTCCGCCGCCCACCACCTGCGCCGCGCCGGTCTGGAGCCGGACCGCGATTTCGTGGTCCTGGACCACGCGCCCCGGCCGGGCGGCGCCTGGCAGTTCCGCTGGCCCTCGCTGACGTACGGCAAGGTGCACGGGATGCACGCACTGCCGGGTATGGAGCTGACCGGCGCCGACCCCGACCGGCCCTCGTCCGAGGTGATCGGCGCGTACTTCACGGCGTACGAGGAGCGCTTCGAGCTGCGCGTGCACCGGCCCGTCGAGGTGAGTGCCGTACGTGAGGGAAGCGGCGGCCGGCTGCTCGTGGAGACGTCCGAGGGTGCGTACGCCGCGCGGGCGCTGATCAACGCGACCGGCACCTGGGACCGGCCGTTCTGGCCGCGCCACCCCGGGCAGGAGACATTCCGAGGGCGCCAGCTGCACACGGCGGACTACCCGGGGCCCGAGGAGTTCGCGGGGCGGCGTGTCGTCGTGGTCGGGGGCGGCGCCTCAGGTACGCAGCACCTGATGGAGGTCGCCGACTACGCCGCCGAGACGTTCTGGGTGACCCGGCGTGAACCGGTCTTCCGCGACGAACCGTTCACCGAGGAGTGGGGGCGGGCGGCCGTGGCGATGGTGGAGGAGCGGGTCCGCAACGGGCTGCCGCCGCAGAGTGTGGTGAGTGTGACCGGGTTGCCGGTCACCGACGCGGTGCGGCGCGCCCGTGAGCAGGGGGTGCTGGACCGGCTGCCGATGTTCGACCGGATCACCCCGACCGGGGTGGCCTGGGGCGACGGCCGGAGTGTCGAGGCGGACGTGATCCTCTGGGCGACCGGCTTCCGGCCCGCGCTTGACCACTTGGCACCGCTGAAGCTGCGCGAGCCGGGCGGCGGTATCCGGGCCGAGAACACCCGGGCCGTACGGGACGGACGCGTCCATCTCGTCGGGTACGGGCCGTCCGCCAGCACCATCGGCGCCAACCGGGCGGGGCGCACCGCCGTGCGGTCGGTGCTGCGGCTGCTGAAGGAGACCGGTGGCCTGGACCGTATGCGGAAGGCCGGGGCGGCCGCGTGACGGCTGCTCCCGTCAGCCCGTGGCCGCGCGGCGGTTGCGGTTGAACTCCTCGACGTTCTTCTGCTGTTCGTCGTAGCTGTCGGTGAACCGGGTGTCCCCGGGCGCGACCGTGACGAAGTACAGCCAGGGGCCTGGCGTGGGGCTGATCGCGGCGCGCAGGGCCTCCTCCCCCGGGTTCCCGATGGGCGTCGGCGGCAGGCCCTTGCGTACGTAGCTGTTGTACGGGCTGTCCAGCTGGGTGTCGGTGGTCGTGGTGTCCAGGGTGGAGCGCTTGAGGGCGTAGTTGATGGTGGAGTCCATCTGCAACGGCATGTCCTTGAGCAGCCGGTTGTAGACGACCCGGGCGACCTTGCCCATGTCGGAAGCGGTGTCCGCCTCGGCCTGGACGATGCTGGCGATCGTGGCCGTCTCGTAGACCGTGACGTTGTTGCGCTGCGCCCCGGCGGTGATGCGGTCCGCCCCGAACCGTTTGCGGGCGGTGTCCGCCATGTAGCGCAACAGGCCGGCGGGCTCGGTCGCGGAGTCGATCGGATACGTGGCCGGGAAGAGGTACCCTTCGGGGTTGCCCTCGGCCTGTTCGGGCAGCTCCAGATCCACCGTCGCCGCGGTCTTCCGCGTGGAGCCGGACTTCAGGCCGAGCGCCCGGTCGACAGCGGTGTACACCTGCGATGCTCGCCACCCCTCCGGGATCACCAGAGTGCTCTGCGGGCGCTCCTTCTTCTTCTCCTCGTCCGAGCCGAGCAGAGAGAGCGGGATCAGTACGGCGGCCGACGCGACGAGCAGCGCGGCGGCGACCAGGACGATCTTTCCGCGGCGGGTCGGGCGGAGTCTGCGACGGGGACGGGCGTCCAGGGGCTCGTTCACCATGCGGGCACGTTAACCCGGTCCGCTCCCCCGGGCCGGTAGCCCGGCGGCGGCGTCGGCTCGGGGGACACGAACGCCGTACCGCGCGACCAGAACACACGAACAAGGGATCGGTTGTTCGCCGGAACGCGTGATCGTATGGGGATCCGTTGCTGATCTCCATCGGCGGGCGTGATGATTGCAGAGCGCAGTCGACGGGCTGCAGACCGCTACCGCGCACGTCCCAGCACATGCACCACGCACAAGGAGAAGCACCGGATGAACTTCCTGACCAACCTGCTCGCCGGCATCGTCCACTTCGTGGGTTGGCTCGTCTGACCATCGCTGCGCCCGGCGCCGTCGCTCCCCGTCCCACGGGTGCGGCGGCGCCGCTGCGTGTACGGAGCCGGGGCGACGTACACAGCCTGCGTAGGGCTTCAGCCCCGTGCCCCCGCCGGTCCGGCGAAGGGCGGCAGTTCGGTGAAGGCGGGTTCCACCGTCACCGCCTCCGCGAGCACGTCGAGTGTCCGGCGGACCCGGGTGAGCGGGTGGTCGGGGAACTTGGCGTCCCACTGGGCGTGGTCCGCCGCATGGAAGGGCAGACCGCCCTGGGCCTCGGGGGCGTACGGGTGGGGCCGGAAGTACTGGTCGGGTCCCAGCTCGGCCAGGACCACGGCCTCCCGCATGCCCGTCATGCCACGCTCGGCAGCCTGGATCTTCACCACGGTGCTGCAGGCGGCGCGCGGCACGGTGAAGCTGCCGATGAAGGCCTGGCCGCTGGGCTGCCCGGGGAGCGGCAGCTTGAGTATCTGGCGCAGGGCGGGCAGCTCGCCGATCCGCTTCACCGATGCCTCGATGAGGCCGCCGCCCGCTCGTGCCGTGAAGTGGGTCAGGCCGTGGCGCAGGGCAGGGCCGTCGTCCAGGGCGGCCGGCAGATCCGGCGGCAGGTCGAAGAAGTGCAGCGACAGCACATCGCCGTGGTCGTTCAGCCAGGTGTCGGTGTCGACGGGCCTGTAGCCGGGGAGTTCGACCCCGAGGAGAGCTCTCATGCGCGGGGATCATGCCGTACGGGCGGTGCTCCGATGACGTCGGGGTCCGGCCGCCCGCGGTGTGCGGTCAGGAGGCCGGGACCGGGGCCGGGGCCGGGGCCGGGTGGGAGTCGCGGCGGATCAGGGCGGCGTAGCGGCCGTCCCGGTCGAGCAGCTCCTCGTGCGTACCGCGCTCGGCTATGCGGCCGCCGTCCAGGACGACGATCTGGTCCGCGTCGCGGACGGTGGAGAGACGGTGCGCGATGGTGAGGGTGGTGCGGCCGGCGGAGAGTGCGTCGATCGCTTCCTGCACGGCGTGTTCCGTACGGGTGTCGAGTGCGCTGGTCGCCTCGTCGAGGATCAGTACCGGCGGGTCGCGGAGGATGGTGCGGGCGATGGCCAGGCGCTGCTTCTCCCCGCCCGAGAAGCGGTAACCGCGCTCGCCGACAAGGGTGTCGTACCCGTCGGGCAGGGAAGCGATGTGCTCGTGGATCTGCGCGGCGCGGGCCGCGGCCTCGATCTCCTCGTCGGTGGCCTCCGGCTTGGCGAAGCGCAGGTTGTCGGCGACGGAGGCGTGGAAGAGGTAGGTCTCCTGGGAGACCACGCCTACCGCTCGGGCCAGCGTGTCGAAGTCCAGATCGCGGACGTCGGTCCCGTCGAGCGTGACCCGGCCGCCGGTGACGTCGTAGAGCCGGGGCACGAGATAGCTGAGCGTGGACTTGCCGGAGCCGGTGGGGCCGACGACCGCCAGGCTGGTGCCCGCGGGAACGGTCACGTCGATGGAGCTGAGCGTGGGGCCGCTGGTGGTGTCGTAGCTGAAGTCGACGTCCTCGAAGGCGATCTCGCCGCGGATCTTCTCCAGCCGGACAGGCTTCTCCGGTTCGGTGATGTCAACCGTGAGGTCGAGGTACTCGAAGATCCGCTGGAAGAGCGCGAGGGAGGTCTGCATCTGCACGCCCGTGGAGAGCAGGCTCACCGCCGGGCGGAACAGGCCCTGCTGGAGGGTGACGAAGGCGACGAGCGTACCGATGGAGACGGCGGTGCCGCCGGGCCGGAAGGTGAGGCCGGCCACCCAGTAGATGACGGCGGGCATGGCGGCCATCACGATGCCGATGGTGGACATCCGCCAGCGGCCCGCCATGTTGGAGCGCACTTCCAGGTCGACCAGGCGCTCGGACTCCTCGCTGAACCCCCGGGTGAGGGAGTCGGAGCGGCCCATCGTGCGGCCCAGGAGGATGCCGCTGACCGAGAGGGACTCGGTCACCGTGGCGGCCATGGCGGCCATCTGCTTCTGGCGCTGGGTGGTGATCCGCTTCCGCTCGCGGCCGACGCGGCGGCTGATCGCGACGAACACCGGCAGAAGGAGCAGCGAGACGACGGTGAGGCGCCAGTCGAGCGCGAGCATGGCGACGACGGTGGCGATGACGGCCGTGAGATTGGAGACGAGCGAGGTCGCGGTGGAAGTGACCGTCGCCTGCATGCCGCCGATGTCGTTGGCGATGCGGGACTGGACCTCGCCCGTGCGGGTCCGGGTGAAGAAGGCGAGCGGCATCCGCTGGAGCTGGGTGTACACCGCGGTGCGCAGGTCGTGCATGACGCGCTGGCCGACGGTCGTCGAGATCAGGGTCTGCAGGACGCCGAAGACGCTGTTCATCACGGCGGTGAGGATCATGCCGAGGGCGAGCAGCGTCAGCAGTCCTGTGCGCCCCTGGGGGATCGCGGTGTCCAGAATCTCGCGCAGCAGGAACGGGGAGGCGACCGACACCAGGGAGGAGGCGCCGACCAGCAGGCCGACCACGGCGAGGCGGCCGCGGTAGGGGTGGAAGAGGCGGAGGATGCGGCGCACCTCGCCGGGCGGCCGGTCGGAGGCGGCGCGGGCATCGGGTGGGGGCGTCCACGTGAGTTCGTCGGGTTTCATGGGCTCCTTCGTGGGGCGTGAGGAACGGCCGGACGCATCCGGCGTTCAGAGCTTAGCTCATTGTTACCTATACTCACAATGAACAGGGTCCTGATATTGTTCCCGTATGGACGCCTCAGATTCCTCCGACGCCGATGCCACGGATGCGGCAGCCGCCGCCGATCGGTCCCGTGGCCATGACCGTGACTCCGACGGCATGCTCGCCGAGCAGCTTCTGCGGCTGACGCGCCGGCTGCACCGCATCCAGAGCCGCCAGCTGGAGCCGATCGGCATCACCCCGGCCCAGTTCCGGCTGCTGCGGACCGTCGCGAGTTACGACGCGGCCCCCCGGATGGCCGATCTGGCCCAGCGCCTGGACGTCGTCCCGCGCGCCGTGACGACGCTGGTGGACGCCCTGGAGGCGAGCGGCCGGGTCCGTCGCGCCCCGGATCCGGACAGCCGCCGGGTGGTGCGCATCGAGATCACCGACGAGGGCCGCGCCACCCTGCGCTCCCTGCGCAACGCGCGCCGGGCGGCCGCAGAGGAGATCCTGGCTCCACTGACCGCCGATCAGCGCGAGGTGCTCGGCGGGCTGCTCTCCGCTCTGGTCGACGGGATGCCGGAGCGCCACTGCTGAGAGCACCCCTGCTGAGAGCGCCCTTGCTGAGACCGGGCGCCCTAGCCGGGTACGAGCCGCCAGGATCGTACGCCGACCGCACCGACCGCACCGACCGCCGGGGGGACGCCGACATGCCACTGCTGGAGCCCGGCCCGGATGCCCTCCGCCCCGGTGCGGCACGGGGACCCGCCATCGACCGGGTCACCGACCGGAGCGCGGCCGGCGCCCGGAGCCCCTGCGCTCCGAGCTGACCGCCCTGCTCGGCGCGGACGAGGTGCTCCGGGAGATCTCCGACCTCGTGCGGTACGCCTCCGACGCCGGCCCGTACCCCTTCCTTCCCCGGGTCGTGCTGGTCCCCGGGGACCTCGACGACGTCTCCGCGATCCTGTCGTGCGCCCACGGCAAGGGCCGCGAGGTCGTCCTCCGGGCCGCGGGCACCAGCCTCGGCGGCCAGGCGCAGGGCGAGGACATCCCCGTCGACGTACGCCGGCACCGGACCGGTGTCGAGGTGCTGGACGACGCCGGACGCCGCGCGTTCGCGGGCGACCGGGGCATGCTGACAAGGAGTTGACCGATACCGCCACGGCGAAGAAGGCAGCCGAGGTCAACTCCACGCACGGCTCCCATCTGTCGGCCAACCGCATGTGCGGGATCGGCATGGAGCGGGCCACCGGACACCCCCACCGCTCGGCCCTGACCGAGCTGGAGGGCGCCACCCGGCCGCCGGGCCGCTGAGCGTCCGAGGGGCCCGGCCCAGCGCAGCTCGGGTGCCCCAACTGGTTGAACCAGTTGGGGCATTCGCCTGCCTGGAAGAAAAGTCCATGGTTTGAGGACGAGAGTCCAAATGGCTCCCTTGCGCACCATCAGCCTCACCGTCCAGGGTCCTTGTCGAGGCCCGGTCCCGGGGGCCGCTCACGCCTGTACGGGACCGGCCCCGCTCGCGCACGTCCAGAACCCCCACACCCCACCTGGAGGCTCGATGAACGACGACGCCCGGCCCCGGCAGACACCGCAGGACCTCTCCCCGCAGAACACCGGCGATGACGTCGACCGGCAGGATCCCAGCCGCCGTTCGGTGCTGTGGACCACGGCGGGTGTGGCCGGCGCCGGCCTCGGCTTGAGCTCCCTCACGGGAGGCACCGCGTCGGCCGCCGGGAGCGCCGCACCGGGAGCCGCGGAAGCCGCGGCGGCCGCGGCGGCCGCCCCCGCCCGCCAGGGCCGCACGATGGCCGACGTCCCCTTCGACCGGCGATCGACCGTGCGGGTCGGCATCGTGGGCCTCGGCAACCGGGGCGACAGCATGATCGACCTCTTCCTCGCCGTCCCCGGCGTCCGGGTCGTGGCGGTCTGCGACCCGGTGCGGGACAAGACGGAGAAGGCCGCCGCCAAGGTGACGGCGGCCGGACAGCCCGCCCCCGCCGTCTACGCCAAGGGCGAGGACGACTACGTCAGCCTCTGCCGACGCGGGGACATCGACTTCGTCTATGTGGCCACCCCCTGGGAGCTGCACTTCCCGATGGCGAAGGCGGCGATGCTGAACGGGAAGCACGTCGGCGTGGAGTGTCCGATCGCGATGCGGCTGGAGGAGCTCTGGCAGCTCGTCGACCTCTCCGAGCGCACCCGGCGGCACTGCATGCAGCTGGAGAACTGCTGTTACGGCAAGAACGAGATGCGGGTGCTCCGGATGGCGCACGCGGGTCTGTTCGGGGACCTGCTGCACGGCGCGGGGGCGTACAACCACGATCTGCGGGAGCTGATGTTCGACCCCGACTACTACGAGGGTCCCTGGCGGCGGCTCTGGCACACCCGGCTGCGCGGCGACCTCTACCCCAACCACGGGTTCGGGCCGGTCGCCAACTACATGGACGTCAACCGGGGCGACCGTGCCGTCTCCATCACCAGCATCGGCACGCCGGCCCTCGGCCTCGCCGCGTACCGCAAGGAGCACATGCCACCGGGCGACCCCAGCTGGAAGGAGTCGTACATCGGCGCCGACCGGACGATCAGTCTGATCCAGACGGCCAAGGGCCGGGTGATCCGGCTGGAGCACGATGTGTCGAGCCCGCACCCGTACTCCCGTATCAACAGCCTCGGCGGGACCCGGGGCGTCTTCGAGGACTACCCGGAGCGGGTCTACCTGGAGCCCACGAACACGAACCACCAGTGGGACGACTTCAAGAAGTACGCCGAGTGGGACCACTGGCTGTGGAAGGAACACGCCAATCCGCCGGGCGGTCATGGCGGGATGGACTACATCATGGTGTTCCGGCTGATGCAGTGCATGCAGCTCGGACTGGTCCCGGACTTCGACGTGTACGACGCGGCCGTCTGGACAGCCCCCGTGCCGCTCAGCCACCTCTCCATCAAGGCCAAGGGAACCCCGCTGCCCATACCTGACTTCACCCGTGGCGCGTGGAAGAAGGCCAGGTCCGGGATGGACTCGGAGAAGCCGGCCGCGTGAGGGCGGCGGGGTCCCGTGCGGCTCGGCACGGGACCCCGCAGGCGGCCGCCCGCCGCAGAAAACCGGTTGCCCCGGAGGGGGGCGGGAAGCGAACCTTGCACGGTTTGGTCACCCCGTAACTCCGAGGTCCGCACGGGCCTCGCGCCTACCGAGCCCTGGGACGTCATGCAGATTCGCGATCTTCCGTATTCGGATCCCGGCGACCCCGATGTGCGGTCCGGCCCACGCTTCCTGTACTGGCTCGGGCGCAATCAGCTCGGCGGACAGCTCAAGTCGCTCGGCTGGGGACTGCTCCACCAGCTGAGCATCGCCGGGCTCCCCGTCACCGTCGGCGTCGCCGTCCAGGCCGTCATCGAGCGCTCCGGCGCACGCCTGGCGCTGGCCGGCGGTCTGATCGGGGCTCTGGGCGTTCTCATCGCGGTGGGCGACACCATGCTCCACCGGACCGCCGTCACCAACTGGATCACCGCCGCCGCCCGGGTGCAGCAGCTCCTGGCGCGCAAGACCGCCGAGCTGGGGGCCGCCCTGACCCGGCGGGTCGCCGCCGGTGAGGTCGTCGCCGTCTCGACGGGCGACGTGGAGAAGATCGGCTGGTTCGTCGAGGCGCTCTCGCGCTTCCTGGCCGCCGCCATCGCGCTCGTCGTGGTCTGCGTGGGGCTGGTCATCTACCTTCCGGCCCTGGGCGTCCTGGTGGCCGTCGCCATGCCGGTGCTGGCCCTCGCCGTGCTGCCGCTGCTCCCCCGCGCCACCCGGCGCGCCGACGAGCAGCGCGAGAAGGCGGGCAAGGCGACCGAGCTGGCCTCGGACACCGTGGCCGGACTGCGGGTGCTGCGCGGCATCGGCGGCGAGGAGCTGTTCCTCGGCCGCTACCGCCGCGCCTCCCAGGAGGTCCGCAAGGCGGCCGTGCGCAGCGCCAGGATGTGGGCGCTGATCTCGGCGGTGCAGGTGCTGCTGCCGGGCATCCTGCTGATCTCCCTCGTCTGGTACGGGGCGACGCTGGCACGGGACGGCCGCATCGACGTGGGCCAGTTGGTCACGGTCTACAGCGCGGCCACCCTGATGCTGTTCCCGTTGCGCCACTTCGAAGAGATCGCGATGGCCTACTCCTTCTCACGGCCGTCCGCACAGCGTGCCGTACGGGTGCTGTCGCTGCGCCGCAGCGACCGGACGGCCACGGAGGCGGGCGTTCCGGCGGGCGACCTGTATGACCCCGCCACCGGGCTGATGGCCCACCAGGGTCAGTTCACCGCGGTCGTCTGCGGTGACCCTGACGAGGCCGGGCGGCTGGCCGAGCGGCTCGGCGGCCATGCCCAGACCGGCGACCAGGACACCGAGGAGGAGAAGAAGGCCCCCTCCGTCCTGCTCGGCGCCGTCGCGCTGGACGAGCTCCCGCTGGACACCGCCCGGACCGCCGTCCTGGTCCAGGACAAGGACCCGGTGCTGCTCTCCGGCACGCTCCAGGAGTTGCTGGACGTGCCGTCCTCGGGCCTGGTCACCGCCGAGGAGGCGCTGGAGGCCGCGCAGTGCGGCGACGTGCTCGCCGCCCTGGCCCAGGCGTCGCCCGACGACGACGGGGACCCGATGCGGACCCGGATCACCGAGCGGGGCAGGTCGCTCTCCGGCGGCCAGCGCCAGCGCCTCGCGCTGGCCCGGTCGCTGATCACCGACCCGGAGGCGCTGGTGCTGGACGAGCCGACCTCCGCCGTCGACTCGCACACCGAGGCACGCGTCGCCGCCGGGGTCGCGGGGCTGCGCCGGGGCCGTACGACGGTCGCGTTCGCCTCGTCCCCGCTGCTGCTGGACGTCGCCGACCGGGTGGTCCTCGTCCACGAGGGCAGCGTGGTCGCCGTGGGCACCCACCGCGACCTGCTTCGCTCCGAACCGCGCTACCGGGCCGTCGTCACCCGCGAGACCGACGACGAGGTGGCGGCGAGCAGTTTCCAGGGCATCGACGCGGTCCCCGCCATGAACAACAGCACCCAGGAAATCGAGGAGAGGGCATGATCGGCGTCGCACCACCGGCGTACGACCCGGCCGCCCCGGAGTCGGCCACCACCCTGCCTGTGGGCACCCCCACGACCGTACGGAGTTACGTACGGCACCTGCTGCGGCGCCACCGCAAGGCCTTCGGCCTCCTGATCGCCGCCAACGCGGTGGCGGTCATCGCGTCGATCGCCGGACCCTATCTGCTCGGCGGACTGGTCGAGAACCTCTCGAACGGTGTCACCGACCTCCATCTGGAGCGCACGGCGGCCGTCTTCGCCGTCGCGCTGGTGATCCAGACGGTGTTCACCCGGTCCATGCGGCTGCGCGGTGCCATGCTGGGCGAGGAGATGCTCGCCGACCTTCGCGAGGACTTCCTCGTACGGTCCGTGGGTCTGCCGCCCGGGGTCCTGGAGCGCGCCGGGACCGGCGATCTGCTCTCCCGGATCACGACGGACATCGACCGGCTGGCCAACGCGATGCGTGAGGCCGTACCGCAGCTGGCGATCGGCATCGTCTGGGCGGGGCTGCTGCTCGGCGCGCTCACCGTGACCGCTCCCCCGCTGGCGCTGGCCGTGCTCATCGCGCTGCCGGTGCTGATCATCGGCTGCCGCTGGTACTTCCGGCGCGCGCCCTCGGCGTACCGCTCGGAGGCCGCCGGTTACGCGGCCGTCGCCGCGATGCTCGCCGAGACCGTGGACGCCGGGCGGACCGTGGAGGCGCACCGCCTCGGCGCCCGCCGGGTCGCGCTGTCGGACCGGCGGATCACCGAGTGGACGGCATGGGAGCGGTACACGCTGTTCCTGCGCTCGGTCCTCTTCCCGGTCATCAACGCGACGTACGTGACCATCCTCGGCGCGGTCCTGCTGCTCGGCGGCTGGTTCGTGCTGGAGGGGTGGCTGACGGTCGGGCAGCTGACCACGGGAGCCCTGCTGGCCCAGATGATGGTCGACCCGATCGGCCTCATCCTGCGCTGGTACGACGAACTCCAGGTCGCCCAGGTCTCCCTGGCGCGGCTGGTGGGCGTACGCGAGATCGAGCCGGACGCCGGTGACGCGGCGGTCGGGCCGGACGGCCGGGACGTACGGGCGGACGAGGTGCGGTTCGGGTACCGGGAGGGCGTCGACGTCCTGCACCAGGTGTCGCTGGACGTGGCTCCGGGCACCCGCCTCGCCCTGGTCGGGCCCTCGGGCGCGGGCAAGTCGACGCTGGGCCGGCTGCTGGCCGGTATCTACGCCCCGCGCACCGGCGAGGTGACCCTCGGCGGGGCCGAGCTGTCACGGATGACGGCGGAGCGGGTCCGGGAGCATGTGGCCCTGGTCAACCAGGAGCACCATGTCTTCGTCGGTTCGCTGAGGGACAACCTGCTGCTGGCCCGGGACGGGGCCGAGGACGCCGAGCTGTGGGCATCGCTGGCCGCGGTCGACGCCGACGGGTGGGCGAAGGCTCTGGAGAAGGGGCTGGAGACGGAGGTCGGTTCGGGCGGATTCGCGCTGACCCCGGCGCAGGCGCAGCAGATCGCGCTGGCCCGTCTCGTGCTGGCCGACCCCCACACGCTGGTGCTGGACGAGGCGACCTCGCTGCTGGACCCGCGGGCGGCCCGCCATCTGGAGCGTTCACTGGCCCGGGTCCTGGAGGGCCGTACGGTGGTGGCCATCGCGCACCGCCTGCACACCGCGCACGACGCGGACGTCATCGCGGTGGTGGAGGACGGCCGGATCAGCGAGCTCGGCAGCCACGACGAGCTGGTGGCGGCGGACGGGGCCTACGCGGCGCTGTGGCGCTCCTGGCACGGGTGAGACCGTCGGGAGCCCGGGGGCTCACCGTACGGTTCGCGTGGGGTGGGGCTGGAGGAGCTGGTCCACGGGTGCACGGTCGTCGGTGAGGACCGGGGCGTCGCCGGTCCAGGCGGTGACCGTGTCTCCGGTGGCGATCCGCCAGCCGGTCTCCCGGGCGTCCAGTGCCTGCTGGATCGCGGGCGCGTCGACCGGCCGGTCGGAGGCGAGCACCACCATGTTGCCGCCTTCGGGAACGGCCGCCGGGTCCAGGCCGATGTCCATGGGGGCGCCGATGACCGCGACGTGTGCGAAGACCTCGGCGAGCGTGGCGACCTCGGCGCGGGCGAAGGCCAGGCGGCCGTGGTCGATGAGGTTGGCGACGTACAGCCCGTCCTTCTTGAGCGCCCGGTGCACCTCACGCAGCGCCTCGGAGGTCGTGAGGTGCCAGGGCACGCTGACGCCCCCGAAGGCGTCGCCGACGACGATGTCCCGGCTGTCGGTCTCCAGCCGCTTCAGGCCGATTCGGGCGTCCTCCACGCGGACGTCGATGCCGGTGGAGGCGCCCAGGTTCAGCTCTTCACGGTCGATGCGGACGACCCCGCCGTCGATCTCGGAGACGAGGCTGCGGGTTCCGGGGCGTGCGGCCGCGAGGTAGCGGGGGAAGGTGAGGCCGCCGCCTCCGATGTGGTGGGCGGCGAGGGGCTCGCCCGCGGGGAACGCGGTGTCGACCACGGAAGCGATGGCGCGCACGTAACCGAACCGGAGGTACGTCGGGTCCTCGACGTCGACGTAGGAGTGGCGCAGGCCGTCCAGGACCAGGGTGCGGCCGGTGGCCCGGTCGGGGTCCGCGACGATCCGGGCACAGTGGTAGCGGGTCTCCGCGTCACAGCCGCCCGGGGCGAACGCGGTGGCGAGGGAGGCCGCGACGACGGTGGCCAGCGCCACGGCCGAGGCCCGGCGCCAGCGGCGCGCCCGCCAGCCGACCAGCACGGAGCCGAGCACCAGCAGGGCGCCGAGGCCGATCAGGATGGAGCTGACGGGCAGCCGGGAGATGAGGACGAACCCGGTGAGGACCGTGCCGACGATGGCACCGGAGGTGCCCACTCCGGAGAGCCGTCCCACGACCGTCCCGGTCTCGGCGAGGCTGGTGAGCCGCAGCTTCGTCACGAGCGGGGTCACCGCCGAGAGCAGGGCGCCGGGTACGAGAAGGGTTGCCGCCGCGACCAGCAGGAGCGCCGGGGGCGCCCACTCCGCGGTGGTGCGGAGCAGGAGCGGGGTGAGCGCGACGACCACGCCCGACACGCCGAGCGCGGGACCGATGAGCCGGTGCGGATCGACCTGGTCGGCGACGCGCCCGCCCAGCCAGGAGCCCAGCGCGATAGCGGTGAGGGCGATACCGATCACCAGGGTGCTGGTTTCGAGGGTGAGGCCGAGGTAGGGGGCCAGCAGCCGCAGGGCGACGATCTCGACGACCAGGACCGCGGCCGAGGATCCGAACACGAGGACCGCCGCGGCGCGTTGCCCCGGCCCTTGGTCGCGGGGCGGGTCGTCGGCCACGGGCGGGGAGGACGGTGTGGTCACCGCAGCATCCTCCCATGCGGGCGGTCGGACTCCGGGCGGCCGGAGGGCGCTTGGACGCGGTCACAGACCCTCAGGCGCTTCCCGGCCGACACCGCCTCCGGGTCGAGGCGGAGGGGGCTCTGCGCTGCCGGGGGCTCCTGGACGGCGGGACCGACGGCATGCTCGCCGGTCTCGGGCCCATGCTGCGCTGGCGGCCGCCCGTCCCCCAGGTCGCCTACCCCCGGCAGGTGGAGGACCGGGACCTGCACCTGAACGGCCGCGGGCTGACGCTCGTCCCCTCGTACTTCAACTGGGGCGAAGCGGTCGCCTTCGCCGATCCACGGCTGCCGCCCGTGCTCTGGTACTCGCTGCTCCACGAGCCGGGCCCGCCCGGCCGGCCGCTCCCCGCCGACGCCCCCGCCCCCGCCCCGTGCCTGGTCAACCTGTTCGGGCGGGCCCGCGCGGTCGCGCTGCGCGCCGCCTCCACCGGCGCCACGACCGGCGAGACCGCCCGGGCGGCCGGGGTATCGGCGTCCTCCGCCAGCAGGCACGCCACCGCCCGGCGTGACGCGGGGCTCGTCACGACCGTCCGCCACGGCCCGTCCGTGCTGCACACCCTCACCCCGGCGGGGGCCTCGCTGCTCCGGGCAGGCACCCGGGCCCGCGGCTGAGCCGCCCGCGCCCGCCGGGCCGCGGTGGCGCCGTGTGGGGGCCCGTTCACCCCTGCCAAGAGGCGGACTCGGTTGCATCCGGTGAGGATGAGGAGTGCATCGGCCGGTATACGGGGCAGGCGAGCGCAGAACCACGCAAGCCCGAGAAGGGACGCAGACCGTGGCACGACCCAGGATTCTTGTCGTCGGCGCCGGCTTCGCAGGTGTCGAATGCGTACAACGGCTGGAGCGCAGACTCGCTCCGGGCGAGGCCGACATCGCGCTCGTCACGCCGTTCTCCTACCAGCTCTACCTGCCGCTGCTGCCCCAGGTGGCCTCCGGTGTGCTCACCCCCCAGTCGGTCGCGGTCTCCCTGCGCCGCAGCCGCCGCCACCGCACCCGGATCATCCCCGGCGGAGCGATCGGCGTGGACACGCAGGCCAAGGTCTGTGTCATCCGGAAGATCACGGACGAGGTCGTCAACGAGCCGTACGACTACATCGTGCTGGCCGCGGGCAGCGTGACCCGGACGTTCGACATTCCCGGACTGGTGGACCACGCACGTGGGATGAAGACGCTGGCCGAGGCGGCGTACGTACGCGACCACGTCATCGCCCAGCTGGATCTGGCCGACGCCAGTCAGGACGAGGCCGAGCGGGCCTCGCGGCTCCAGTTCGTGGTGGTCGGCGGCGGTTACGCGGGCACGGAGACGGCCGCCTGCCTCCAGCGCCTCACCACCAACGCGATCCGGCACTATCCGCGGCTGGACCCGAAGCTGATCAAGTGGCACCTGATCGACATCGCGCCCAAGCTCATGCCGGAGCTGGGCGACAAGCTGGGGCGGGCCGCCCTGGAGGTGCTCCGCAGGCGGAACATCGAGGTGTCGCTCGGGGTCTCCATCGCCAAGGCCGCCGCCGAGGAGGTGACCTTCACCGATGGCCGGGTGCTGCCCTGCCGGACGCTGATCTGGACCGCGGGGGTGGCCGCCAGTCCGCTGATCGCCACGCTCGGCGCGGAGACCGTACGCGGCCGGCTGGCCGTGACGCCCCAGCTGAAGCTGCCGGGCGCGGACGGGGTCTTCTCGCTCGGCGACGCGGCGGCGGTGCCCGACCTGGCGAAGGGCGACGGGGCGGTCTGCCCGCCGACCGCGCAGCACGCGATGCGCCAGGGCAAGGTGCTGGCGGACAATCTGATCGCCTCGCTGCGCCGTCAGCCGCTCAAGGACTACGTCCACAAGGACCTGGGGCTCGTCGTGGACCTCGGCGGCAAGGACGCTGTGTCCAAGCCGCTGGGCGTCGAGCTGCACGGGCTGCCCGCGCAGGCCGTGGCCCGCGGCTACCACTGGTCGGCGCTGCGGACGAACGTCGCGAAGACCCGGGTCATGACGAACTGGCTGCTCAACGCGGTCGCCGGTGACGACTTCGTACGGACGGGGTTCCAGGCGCGCAAGGCGGCGACGCTGCGGGACTTCGAGTACACGGACGCCTATCTGACGCCCGAGCAGATCAGGGAGCACACCGCTGCGGCGACGATCAGGCACTGACCGCCCGGTGAGCGCGCCCCGCTTCGACGGGGCGCGCTCAGTGCTGCCGTGAGAGGACCGTCTCCACCGTGTCCGCCTCCTGCGCGGTCTTGTCCTCGCGGTAGCGCAGGACGCGGGCGAACCGGAGGGTGACGCCCGCCGGGTAGCGGGTGGAGCGCTGGAGCCCGTCGTAGGCGATCTCCACGACGAGTTCCGGGCGTACGGTCACGACGTGGCCGTCCTCGCCGGTCGCCAGTTCACGCAGCTTCTCGGTCTGCCACTCCAGCAGGGCGTCGGTGAGCCCCTTGAAGGTCTTGCCGAGCATCGCGAACGTACCGTCGGGGCGGCGCGCGCCCAGGTGGAGGTTGGAGAGCTTTCCCGTACGCCGTCCGCTCCCCCATTCGGCGGCCAGCACGACCAGGTCCAGGGTGTGCACCGGCTTGACCTTGAGCCAGGAGGCTCCCCGGCGGCCCGCGCTGTAGGCGGCGGCCAGGTCCTTGACGACCACCCCCTCGTGCCCGCGCTCCAGTGTCTCGGCGAGGAACGTCTCGGCGGCTCGTCGGGCACCGGTGTCCGCCGGATCGGGCACGAGGGTGCGCCGGACCCGCAGGGCCTCGGGGACCAGCCGGGCCAGGGCGGCGTGGCGCTCGGCGAAGGGGAGGTCGAGCAGGTCCTCGCCGTCGGCCGAGAGGGCGTCGAAGAAGACGGGCACGATGGGTACGCCGGCAGCCGCGGCGGCCACGTCACGCCGCGAGCCCACCCGGGCGGCGGTCTCCTGGAAGGGGCGCGGCCTGCCGTCCTCCCCCAGCGCGATCACCTCGCCGTCCAGGATGAAGCGCCGGGTCTCCAGCGCGGACACGGCGGTGACCAGCTCGGGCAGCCGGTCGGTGATGTCGTCGAGGGTCCGGGTGTAGGCGCGGACCCGGTCGCCGTCCCGGTGCACCTGGACCCGGATGCCGTCCAGCTTCTCCTCGACGGCGCAGGGGCCCAGCTTGTCGACGGCCTCGGTGACCGAGGCGGCGGTGTGGGCCAGCATCGGCTGGACCGGCCGGCCGACGGTGAGGCGGAAGGCGGCGAGCGCGCCGGGGCCCTCCGCGAGGAGGGTCCGGGCCACCTCCTGGAGGGACCCGGTGAGCATCACGGCCCGGCGGACAGCGGCGGGCGGTGCCTCGGCGGCCCGGGCCAGCGCGTCGGCGGCGACGGCGTCCAGGGCGCCCTGGCGGACCTCCCCGGTGAGCAGGGCCCGCAGGAAGTGCTGCTCACCGGCGGTGGCGGCGGCGAACAGGGCGCGCAGCCGGTCGCGGCGCAGGGCCTGGGAGCCGGTGCCGGAGATCGCGGCCAGCGCGGTGAGCTCGGCGTCGACCCCGGTGACGGTGAGCGTGGGCTCAACGGCGGGCTCCACGGGGTCCTTCAGGCTCCGCCAGCCCACGCCGATGCGCCCCTGGGGCAGTCGTCCGGCGAGGTACGGGATGACCACGGGGACGTCCTCGGGGCCGGCGTCCCGGAAGAGTGCGGCGAGGAGCGCCACCTTCCGGGACCGGGCGGAGGTGGCGGCGACCTCCAGGGAGACCTGGGCGAGCTCGGCGAGCAGCATGGGGCCATGGTCCTACGGGCCGGGGCGGGCCGCCCGCCCGCAGAACGGCCGGGCACGCCCGGGTGCGTCATATGTAGTTGAGGGCCGCTGCGCCGCCCACTCCCCCGAGCACCATGAACGCGGGCATCAGCACCTTGATCTCCACCCAGCTGCCGGCCCGGAACCGCATGAACTTCGGAGGGCCGAGCGGGTACCAGCGCTTGCCGCCGATCGGCAGCGGCCACAGGACCGGGCAGCCCGAGATGGTCAGCGCGTCCCCGATGTCGTGGACCAGGGCGCCGAGGACGATGGGCAGGCCGAGCCACATGTACTCCTGGCCGGGGGCCTCGAAGAGCCAGCCGGCGCCGTTGCCGGGCTGGTCCAGGACGCCGGCGAGGATCCAGGCGCTGGTGGCGCCGAGCAACCAGACGAGGATGTCGCTGGAGACCCGGGCGGCCCGCCAGAGCAGACCCTCGACCGCGAGCACCAGGTGGACGAAGAGGACGGCGAGGACCGCCCAGCGGCCGCCGAAGATCGCGGCGGCGGAGCAGCCGGCGCCGACGAGGACGGCCCAGAGCCAGGTGTGGGTGAGGGTGCGGTGGCCGCCGGTGCGGCGGGGGTCGGCGGCGCTCTTGGTGGCCTTGTAGACGGCGTACGAGAGCTTGTCGACGATCTCGCAGAGCCCCTTGGAGATGGGGCCGAAGGCGCGCGAGATGGTCGCGGACTTGTGGTCGAGGTCGGGGGCGAGCGCGGCTCCCGCGCAGATCAGCGCGCCGACGACCAGGACGGGCCAGGGCATCGTGTGGCCCGCGGCGGCTGCCGCGGCGCCCACCCCCAGCCAGGCCGCTGCCCCTGACAGAGAGTGTGCCGGTCCCATCATGGCTTGTTCCGCCCCCAGAGCATGGTGCGCCCATCACCGGTGCGGCGCGGGCTGGTTGAGTGCGCAGCGTATCGCCCGTGATCTTCGTGCCGTCCGCCGGTTCCCTCATCCGGGCGGAAGACAGGCAAGATGGGGGGCGTGACCCTCATCGACCAGCTGCCTAAGACCCCCGACCCGGATGCCCTCTTCGAGGCCTTCTCGTCATGGACCGAGACCCAGGGCATCACCCTTTACCCGGCTCAGGAGGAGGCGCTGATCGAGGTGGTCTCCGGGGCGAACGTGATCCTCTCCACCCCGACCGGCTCGGGCAAGAGCCTGGTGGCGGCGGCCGCGCACTTCACCGCGCTGGCGCAGGACAAGGTCACCTTCTACACCGCGCCGATCAAGGCCCTGGTCTCGGAGAAGTTCTTCGACCTGTGCAAGCTCTTCGGCACCGAGAACGTCGGCATGCTCACCGGGGACGCCTCGGTCAACGCGGACGCCCCGGTGATCTGCTGTACGGCCGAGGTGCTGGCCTCCATCGCGCTGCGCGACGGCAAGTACGCCGACATCGGCCAGGTCGTGATGGACGAGTTCCACTTCTACGCCGAGCCGGACCGCGGCTGGGCGTGGCAGATCCCGCTGCTGGAGCTGCCGCAGGCGCAGTTCGTGCTGATGTCGGCGACGCTCGGCGACGTCGCGATGTTCGAGAAGGACCTGACCCGCCGCACCGGCCGCCCCACCTCCGTGGTCCGCTCGGCGACCCGCCCGGTGCCGCTGAGCTACGAGTACCGCTTCACGCCGATCACCGAGACGCTGACCGAGCTGCTGGACACCCGGCAGTCGCCCGTCTACATCGTGCACTTCACGCAGGCGGCGGCCGTCGAGCGGGCGCAGTCGCTGATGAGCATCAACATGTGCACGAAGGAGGAGAAGGAGAAGATCGCCGATCTGATCGGCAGCTTCCGCTTCACCACCAAGTTCGGCCAGAACCTCTCCCGGTACGTGCGCCACGGCATCGGGGTGCACCACGCGGGCATGCTGCCCAAGTACCGCCGCCTGGTGGAGAAGCTGGCCCAGGCGGGTCTGCTGAAGGTGATCTGCGGTACGGACACGCTCGGCGTCGGCGTCAACGTACCCATCCGTACGGTGCTGTTCACGGCGCTCACCAAGTACGACGGGACTCGGGTGCGGACCCTGCGGGCGCGGGAGTTCCACCAGATCGCGGGGCGCGCGGGGCGGGCCGGGTTCGACACGGCCGGGTTCGTCGTGGCGCAGGCCCCCGAGCACGTCATCGAGAACGAGAAGGCCGTCAAGAAGGCGGGCGACGACCCGAAGAAGAAGCGCAAGGTGGTCCGCAAGAAGGCGCCCGAGGGGTTCGTCGCCTGGTCGGAGACCACGTTCGACAAGCTGATCCAGTCCGAGCCCGAGCCGCTGAGCTCCCGCTTCCGGGTCACGCACACGATGCTGCTCGCGGTCATCGCCCGTCCTGGCAACGCCTTCGAGGCGATGCGACACCTGCTGGAGGACAACCACGAGCCGCGCCGGGCGCAGCTGCGGCACATCCGCCGGGCCATCGCCATCTACCGCTCGCTGCTGGACGGCGGGGTGGTGGAGCAGTTGGAGACGCCGGACGCCGAGGGCCGGATCGTGCGCCTGACGGTCGACCTCCAGCAGGACTTCGCGCTCAACCAGCCGCTGTCCACGTTCGCGCTGGCCGCGTTCGACCTGCTGGACGCCGAATCCCCTTCGTACGCACTGGACATGGTCTCGGTCGTCGAGTCGACGCTGGACGATCCCCGGCAGATCCTGGCCGCCCAGCAGAACAAGGCGCGCGGCGAGGCCGTGGGCCAGATGAAGGCCGACGGGGTCGAGTACGAGGAGCGGATGGAGCGGCTCCAGGACGTCACGTACCCCAAGCCGCTGAGCGAGCTGCTGTGGCACGCCTACGACGTGTACCGCACGAGCCACCCGTGGGTGAACGACCACCCGGTGTCGCCGAAGTCGGTGATCCGGGACATGTTTGAGCGCGCCATGACCTTCACGGAGTTCACCTCGCACTACGAGCTGGCCCGGACCGAGGGCATCGTGCTGCGGTATCTGGCGAGCGCGTACAAGGCGCTGGAGCACACGATCCCGGACGACGTGAAGTCGGAGGATCTCCAGGACCTGATCGCCTGGCTCGGCGAGATGGTGCGCCAGGTGGACTCCAGTCTGCTGGACGAGTGGGAGCAGCTGGCCAACCCGGAGGTGGAGACGGCCGAGCAGGCGCAGGAGCGGGCGGACGAGGTCAAGCCGGTCACGGCGAACCCGCGCGCCTTCCGGGTGCTGGTGCGCAACGCGATGTTCCGGCGGGTGGAGCTGGCGGCGCTGGACCGGGTCCGTGACCTGGGCGAGCTGGACGGCGACTCCGGGTGGGACGAGGACGCGTGGGGTGAGGCGCTGGACGCCTACTGGGACGCACACGAGGAGATCGGCACCGGGCCTGACGCGCGCGGTCCGAAGCTGCTCAAGATCGAGGAGGACCCGGCGCACGGGCTGTGGCGGGTCTGGCAGGCGTTCGCCGACCCGGCGGACGACCACGACTGGGGCATCAAGGCCGAGGTGGACCTGGCCGCGTCCGACGAGGAGGGCCGGGCGGTCGTCCGGGTCACCGAGGTCGGCCAGCTGTGAGCGGATCCCTGAAACGGAAGTGGAGAGGTACGGCATGACGAACCCGGCCGAGAGCCTGGTCGACCTTCTCGACCTGGAGCGGATCGAGGTCAACATCTTCCGCGGCCGCAGCCCGGAGGAGTCCCTGCAACGGGTCTTCGGCGGGCAGGTCGCGGGCCAGGCGCTGGTGGCGGCGGGCCGGACGACCGACGGGGAGCGTCCGGTGCACTCGCTGCACGCCTACTTCCTGCGGCCGGGCCGCCCCGGCGTGCCGATCGTCTACCAGGTGGAGCGGGTCCGGGACGGCCGGTCCTTCACCACCCGGCGGGTCACGGCCGTCCAGGAGGGCCGGACGATCTTCAACCTGACGGCGTCCTTCCACCGCCCCGAGGAGGCGGGCTTCGAGCACCAGCTGCCGCCGGCCCGGATCGTGCCGGACCCGGAGGAGCTGCCGACGGTCGCCGAGGAGGTGCGCGAGCACCTGGGCGCGCTGCCGGAGGCGCTGGAGCGGATGGCCCGGCGCCAGCCCTTCGACATCCGTTACGTCGACCGGTTGCGCTGGACGAAGGACGAGATCAAGGACGCCGATCCGCGCAGCGCGGTGTGGATGCGGGCGGTGGGCCCGCTGGGCGGCGACCCGCTGGTGCACACCTGCGCGCTGACGTACGCGAGCGACATGACGCTGCTGGACGCGGTGCGCATCCCGGTGGAACCGCTGTGGGGCCCTCGTGGTTTCGACATGGCCTCGCTGGACCACGCCATGTGGTTCCACCGGCCGTTCCGGGCGGACGAGTGGTTCCTGTACGACCAGGAGTCGCCGATCGCGACGGGCGGGCGCGGTCTGGCCCGGGGCCGGATCTACGACCGTTCGGGGCAGCTGCTGGTGTCGGTGGTGCAGGAGGGTCTCTTCCGGCGACTGAGCGGATGATTCCGCTCCGATCCACAACGGCATGCCGGTCCCCGGGAGCCGGGCGTATCCGCTGACGGCGGATGCTTCCCCGGCACACTGTGGAAGTGTCGGATGACGCGGAGCTGCTCCTGGCCGACGGTACGGCGGTCCGCTTCGAGCTGACCGCCCCGGAGGCGTCCCCGCCGTTCTGACCGACCGGGCCTCGTTCGCGTCTGGGGCAGTCGGCGCAGGTCGTGCTGGAGATGACGGGCCCGTTGATCGTCTGCTGCGCCACCGGCGCCGACTCGTCGACGGCGGCGCGCCGTGCGCTGGACACCTTGGAGGACCTGGGGGACCCGTCGCTGAGCCGGGATGTCGTCGTCGTGGCCACGCGGCTCAGCGGCACGGAGGCGGCGAGCGCCTCCGACCGGCAGGTGAGATCGCAGTTTCCCGACGCGGGCGTGGACGAGGTGGCCGAGGGAGGGCCGGACGGCCGACGGCCGTTCAGGTGCCCGGCAGCGCCTCCTGCTCGACCTCGTGGCGGCGGGTGCGGATGTCCGGCGGCGCGGGGTGCAGTTTGGCGTCGCAGGAGGGGCCGAGTCCGGTGCGGCGGGAGTCCGCGCCGGTGAGGGGGCGGCCGCAGAGGCGGCAGCGGATCAGGCGGCGGGGCGGGGCCTCTTCGGCCGCCGCGCCTTGTGCGACGGCCGCGTCGGACCCGGGCAGCCGTTCAGGGAAGGGATCGGGAGTGTCCACGCCCCGATCCTCCCAGTACGGCCCCCTGGGCGCCCGAGGGGGCGGCGGCTCCACGCTCGGCCGGTGCCCGGTTTGCCGAACGGGGCCGGGGCCGCGTTACTGGAGGGACCCCGTGCCGCCGGCCGGGCGGAGTTCCGTCCTACGGAGCCGGAGCCGGAGCCGGAGCCGCGGAGGTAGCGGTATGGACATGATCCACATCCGCGCGGTGAGCCCGCCCGACCTCACCGACGAGGTCGTCGGCCTGCTCGCGGACGATCCGTGCGTGCTCAACCTGATCGTGCGGCGGGACGCCGCACACAATCCCGACGGCGACTCCATCGTCTGCGACGTGCTGACCGGGGCGGCCAACGATGTCCTGCACCGGCTGCGGACCCTGCGGGTCGACCAGCGGGGTTCGCTGGTCATCGAACCGGTGGACATGGCCTTCTCCAGCGCGGCGGCGGAAGAGGGCCGGCGGGCACTCGGACCGCTGAGAGAGGCACCCCTGATCGCGCTGGGCGGTGGGCTGGCCGTCTGGGCGGCGGGCCGCGTCAAACGGGACCTGGCACCCGACGCCCGGGCTCTGGTCGGGGCGTCGGGGAGCTTCGCGGCGGTGAGCGCCCTGCTGGGGTCGCCGCTGCTGGGCGCGTTCCTGCTGATGGAGGTGGCGGGGCTGGCCGGGCCGATGCTGGGCGTGGTCCTGGTTCCCGGGCTGCTCTCCGCGGGGGGTGGGGGCCCTGATCTTCACCGGTCTGGGCTCCTGGACCGGTCTGGGCACGTACTCGCTGACGCTGGGCGAGGTCCCTCCGGCGCCGGCCCCCGGCATCGCCGCGTTCGGGTGGGCGCTGGTCCTCGGTGTCGCGGCCGCCTTCGGGGGCGCGGGCATCCGCCGGCTGTCGCTGGTTCTGCAGGAACGCGTGGAGCGGCGGACGGTGATGGCCACGGCGGCGATGGGCCTGACCGTCGGCGCTCTCGCGCTCGTGTATGCCGAGACGTCGGGCAGGGACGGTTCCGAAGTGCTGTACTCGGGCGAGCACGAGCTGGGCCATCTCCTGACCGGGAGCGCGTCGTACCCGGTGAGCGCACTGGTGCTGCTCATCGTCTGCAAGTCGTTCGCCTACTGCGCCTCGCTGAGCTGTTTCCGGGGCGGCCCCGTGTTCCCCGCGATGTTCGTCGGCGCGGTGGCCGGCATCGCGCTGTCCCATCTGCCGGGTCTGCATCTCACCGAGGGGTTCGCGATGGGCATCGGGGCCATGTGTGTGGCGATGCTGCGGTTGCCGATGACCTCGGTGCTCCTGGCGACACTCCTGCTGGGCGGGGAAGGGCTCACCGTGATGCCCCTGGTGATCGTGTCGGTGGTCATGTCGTACGTGGTCACCCTCCGGCTCACACGGCCACCGGTGGACCCGGCACGGCCGGAGGCGGCGTAGACGCCTTTCGCGTATCGACGCCTCCCGCATACCGGGGACACCATTCGGATAGGAGAGGTACGGCGGAGGAGCCCGATCACGTCGGCGCCCGGCCCCCACTCCGTAGCCCTTGCGACTGTTCCGCTGCGAAAGGACCCTTGCGCATGACCGAGATCGTCCACGTGTCCGGCCCCGAGCTGGTCACGTACGCCGATGAGATGGCCGAGCTGCTGGTGGAGACCGTCGAGGAGGGCTCCTCGGTGGGCTTCCTGGCGCCGCTGGACCGGGAGAAGGCCGCCGTCTGGTGGCGGGCGCGCGCGGGCGCCGTGGAGTCCGGGGAGGTCTCCATCTGGATCGCCCGGGAGGGCTGCCGGGTCGCCGGGACGATCGCCCTGATCCGGGCTCCGCTGCCGAACGCCCGCCACCGCGCCGAGGTCGCCAAGCTGATGGTTCGCCCCGCCGCCCGGGGGCAGGGGCTCGGGCGGGCTCTGCTGGACGCCGTGGAGGCGTACGCGGAGGTCGAGGGCATCACACTGCTGATCCTGGACACCGAGAGCGGCAGCCTGGCCGAGCAGGTCTACTGCAAGGCGGGCTGGACTGAGGTGGGCTCCGTGCCGGGATACGCGGCCGACCCGACGGGCAGCCTCAAGCCGACCACCTTCTACTACAAGGAGCTCGCCGCCCCATGAGCGGCGGGTGGCACCATGGGCACCACGCACGCGATGATCAGGGAGAGCTTCATGACGCTGCACGACATTCCGCTGCACACCCTCGCCGGTGAGCCGACCACCCTGGGCGCCTGGAACGGCCGGGCCGTCCTGTTGGTGAACGTGGCGTCCAAGTGCGGGCTCACCCCGCAGTACGAGGGCCTGGAGCGGCTGCAGCAGACGTACGGGGACCGGGGACTGACCGTGCTGGGTGTGCCGTGCAACCAGTTCGCCGGGCAGGAGCCGGGGAGCGCCGAGGAGATCGAGACCTTCTGCTCCACGACGTACGGCGTCACCTTCCCGCTCCTGGAGAAGATCGAGGTCAATGGGGCGGACCGGCACCCGCTGTACACCGAGCTGACGAAGCTGGCGGACGCGGAGGGCGAGGCCGGGGACGTCCAGTGGAACTTCGAGAAGTTCGTGATCTCGCCGGCCGGTGAGCCGGTGGCCCGGATCCGCCCGCGCAGCGAGCCGGAGTCGGCGGAGGTCGTGGCGGCGATCGAGGCGCAGCTGCCCGGCTGAGCGAAGGCAGCACCGAGCAGTACGCAAGGGGGCCGGGCCGGGGGGGGGTGCGGGGGGGGCCCCCGGGGGGGGGGAGGGAGGGGGTGGGGCGAAACCCCCCGGGTGGGGGGTTTTGGTGTTCTCACCT